>JBBSRY010000543.1:0-2621 GCA_038242595.1 Mycobacteriales bacterium | reverse complement strand
GTCATCATCCGGCGGGCCGAACATCATCAATGACGGCCACCAGAGCCGATCTACCGCTTCCTGCACCATGTCTCGTTGGGCTGCAGTGCCGCGCATCATCGTCATCAGCAGTTCAAAACCCTGACGCTGATGGAAGGATTCTTCTTTACAAATTCGCACCATGGCCCGACCGTAGGGGCCATAGCTGCTGCGGCACAATGGAACCTGATTGCAGATAGCGGCCCCATCAACGAGCCAGCCGATCACCCCGACATCGGCATAGGTCAAGGTCGGGTAGTTGAAGATCGAGGAATACTTCTGCCTGCCGTGCACCAACTTGTCGGTGAGATCGGCGCGATCGGCACCGAGAGTTTCAGCGGCCGAGTACAGGTACATGCCGTGTCCGGCCTCGTCCTGCACCTTCGCCAGCAACACCGCCTTGCGCCGCAGCGAGGGCGCCCTGGTAATCCAGTTGCCCTCGGGCTGCATGCCGATGATCTCCGAGTGAGCGTGCTGCGCAATCTGCCGGATCATTGTCTTGCGGTACGCCTCCGGCATCCAGTCACGAGGTTCAACGCGGTGCTGGCGGGCGATCGTGTCCATGAAATGTGCTTGCAGCTCATCGGATTGCTGCTGTTCGGCAGCTTGCGCTGCGGTGGGCACTGACATCGCTTACTCCTTCACCTGTTGTTGCATCGGCCATTGCTTGGCCACCATGGTCAGCACGTCGTACTTGGCCACCGAGGCTCCGTCCTGTTTGGTCAGGTCGGCGTCCCAACGAACCTCGCCGTAGTCACCGTCCCGCGGCGTGATGGCTTTGGCAGTCAAGGTGATGGTCAACTCGTCACCGGGGTAGGTCGGTGTCAGGAAGCGCAGGTTGTCCAGGCCGTAGTTGGCCAGTACCGGTCCCGGCGCTGGGTCGACGAACAGCCCGGCCGCGAAGGAGACAACGAGGTAGCCGTGGGCCACCCGTCCATCGAAGAACGGGTTCGCTGCGGCCGCCTCCTCGTCGGTGTGAGCGTAGAAGTTATCACCGGTGAATTCAGCAAATTGGTCGATGTCCTCGATCGTGACAGTCCGTGGCCCGGCGACCACCGTGTCGCCTATCTGCAGCTGCGCCAACGACTTTCGGAACGGGTGGACCTCGGTGTTGACGCGTCGGGAGCCGGTAGTCCAGCGCTGGGTAATAGCGGTGAGCATATCCGGGGAGCCCTGGATTGCCGTGCGTTGCATGTAGTACTGCACACCGCGCAGGCCGCCCATCTCTTCGCCGCCGCCGGCCCGACCGGGGCCACCGTGTACCAGGGAAGGCAGCGGTGAGCCGTGCCCGGTGGACTCCGCCGCGTCGTCCCGATCGAGCACCAGAAGTCTTCCGTGCCAGGGTGCGATGCCCAGGACAACTTCGCGGGCGACGTCTGGGTCGTGAGTGATCAAGGATCCGATCAAGCTACCTTTGCCGCGTACGGCCAGCGCGATCGCGTCGGCCACCGTGTCGTATCCGATCAGGGTGCAGACCGGCCCGAATGCTTCCACTTCGTGGGTCTCGGCGCGATCCCCATTGGCGCGTAACAGGATCGGCGACATGAAAGCCCCGCTGTCGGCGTCAGCGCCCACCACGTCGACCTGGTCCGGATTGCCGAAGACAATGGTCGAAACTTCGAGCAGCGCCTTGAGCGAGCGACGAACTTCTTCCCGCTGTTCCAAGCTTGCCAGCGCCCCCATTCGGACAGTCGGATCCGATGGATTGCCGATGACAATCTTGGCCAGTCTGGCCGAGGCTGCCTCCCCCACCGCGTCCAGCAATGAGTTCGGCACGATGGCCCGGCGAATGGCCGTGCACTTCTGCCCAGCCTTTACCGTCATTTCCGTGGTCAGGGATTTGATGTACAAGTCGAATTCCGGCGTGCCGGGTACTGCATCCGGCCCGAGGATCGAGCAGTTCAGCGAGTCGGCCTCGGCGGTGAAGCGAACCCCGTTGGCCACGACCACCGGGTGGGTACGCAGCCGGTGCGCGGTGTCGGCCGAGCCGGTGAAGCTGACCAGGTCCTGGTCGGTGAGATGGTCCAGCAGGTCGCCGGCACTGCCGGTGATCAGTTGGAGCGCGCCATCGGGGAGCAGACCGGACTCCACGATCAACTCCACCAGTCGATGGGTGACGTGGGCGGTGGGGCTGGCCGGTTTAATCAGGCTCGGTACGCCGGCCAGAAACGCCGGCGCAAACTTCTCCAGCGGCCCCCAGACCGGGAAGTTGAACGCATTGATCTGCACCGCTACGCCATGGCGCGCCGTCCAGATGTGTTGCCCCAGAAAGGTTCCACCCTTCCCGAGGGGTTCGACGGGCCCGTCCAGCAGTACCGAGTCGCTGGGCAGTTCCCGGCGCCCCTTACTCGCATAAGTGAACAGCACCCCCAGACCGCCATCCACGTCGAACATCGAGTCACCCCTGGTGGCGCCGGTTCGGGCCGATGCGGCATACAGGTCGTCGCGTTGTTCGCGCAGGTAGGAAGCGAGCGCCTTGAGTAAGGCGGCCCGCTGGTGAAAGGTCAACGCTCGCAGCGCGGGTCCGCCAACGCAGCGCCCGTGGTCCAGCACGGCGGCCATCTGGATACCGGCGGTGGAATGCCGGGCAATTTCCGCACCTG
>JBBSRY010000542.1:0-2625 GCA_038242595.1 Mycobacteriales bacterium | reverse complement strand
GTGTCGACTCCCGGGAACGGGCCACCGAGGGTGGAGCTGCCGGAGGCATACATGCGTCCTGGTCCGCTGCGAGTGCCGATCAGTTCGAAGGTGGTGTCGACATCGAGTCGCCCGATTGGGTTGCGCCCGACATTGGAATGATCGAGAAGGTCTGCCAGCACGCGGCTCTCCCGAATATCTGCTTCCAGTCCGGTGCAGTCGATGACGAAGTCGCTGTATTCCTCGTACCGGCCCTGCGCAGTACTCAGTGTGGTGATGACCCCTTGACCGTTGCCCGGACGCAGGTCTTCCACCTTGGCGCTGAAACTCTTGTACCAGCCCTCGGCGCGACCGCGTTTGAGTTGTTCCTGCCAGTTCTTTCGGATCGGGGTGTTCGTGCCGCCCATTTGTTTATATGCCTTGGCCCGTTCCTCACCGTGCAAGTTGCGCACCTTGGCCTTGAGCTGCCCACCCCACACCGACTTGGGGTAGTTGAAACCCTGATAGGCCCAGCCGTGAGAACCGGGACGGCGCTTGAAGATATTCGGACCATGGGGGCCGGTGACGTAGGTCCGGAAGACATGCACGATCTGGGTTTGCAACCCTAGTCGGTCGCGATCGTCGATCAGTCGTTGCAACACCCGGGACGCGACGATGCCGCCTCCTCGCAGCATTACCTTGCCCGGACGTAATGCCAGCTGTTGGTAGACGTGCTCGTGTGGTTCGTAGGCATTCACCACCTTGCTGGGGTCGCGATGCTCCTCACGGAACTTCTGCAGATCGGGAAGTAATTTCAAGCCCGGATATCCGATGGCCACGTGCACGTATTGGCTGCGGTAAGCGATGCGTTTGGTCGCAGCGGCACCCGCTGGGGGAGTGAGGATGGTGAAATACCCACCTTCGGCCCGCCGCCGGACCATGCGGACCTGGCCCTTGCGAACACACTGCTGGTAGTCGATCCGGTTGGCTTCCTTTTCCATGCTTTCGAAGGCATCACCGGCCTTGGGGGTGTAGTAGTCCCGGATGATCGGCTCGGTAAAGACAGTCCACAATGGGGAGAAGAATTCGCCGATGGACTTTGCACTCAATGCCTCCCGCACCGCGTAACTGGGAAAACCCCAGATGTTGTCCGGCCTGGACGCCGAATCCGAGCGAAGTCTTTCCTTGCGTGGGACCTGCGAGACCCGGGTCAAATACTCGTAGCTGGACCACGGGTGCTCGAGCTGGGTGAGCACGGTGAGTTGTGATGCGGGGACGCCGTAAATACGCAGGTAATCCACGGTGACAAAAGAGCCGATGCCGCCGCCGACAGTGACAAATGAGGTGTCGACGATCGGAATACCGGCCCGCGCCACCATCGCGTCATTCCATACATCGGTATTGATCAACTCGGCGTTGAGGTCACCGGGCTCGCTCGGACCGGTCTGCGGTATCGGCCGGACCGGGCGTTGCTGAGGTGGAGCGGTAGGAGCCTGCGGCGATCCCGGTGCCGGGAAGTGGACACCCGCTGCGCCGTAGGGCGCCGGATTCGCGGGATTCACCGGCGGCGGGTTGAAATGCGGGCCGCTCATCTGCTGACTCCTTCTCCTATTTGCTTCACAGGACGCTATTTGGGGGAATTGTCCGGCCAGCAGACCCTTTCGGCAACTGCAACCAACCGGCTCAGTGTTGTGCGGACAGCAGGAGGTGGTGAAAAATCAGCGTTGTCTCGTCCGGGCATTCACCCTGGTCCGCCTGGATCCTGATGAAGTGCGCCTGAACGTGGCCAACGCCGCCTGAGACTATCAAGGCTGTCCGATTTGGGACGAAGTTCGCCAACACCCGAGTGGGTGGTGGTAGTTGAGTTCAGGACCGTGACGCGGGGGTGAATCCGGGTCCGGTTCCGGGTCGTGTTGGTGGGAAAAATTCTGCGGCCTCAGTGATGTTTCCTCTGGGTTCTGGATGTTCGGCAGGGTGCTGAAAATACATTTGTTGGTGCCGGATGTGAAAATAGTTTTATGTGCGGTCGATATGCCACCACGATGGGGCAGATGTCGTTGTACGGGCTCTTTGCTGCCGAAGCAGAGTCGGCAGCAGAGTCTGCCGGCATCGCCGCTGCCAGCACCGCCCTGCCGGCGAAATCGGCGGCGGCTGAAAATGGTTCGCCGGTGGCCGATCTCGCCGCAAATCGGTTCAACATCGCGCCGACCACCAATGTCAGCGTGATATTCGATCGTTACCTGAAATCAGCTGCGGCCGAAAACACTGATGATCAGGACGAGGACTTGCGCCCCGGTCCGGTGCGAAGAATCGCCGGCATGCGCTGGGGTCTGGTTCCGTCATGGGCGAAGGATCCCTCGGTGGGCAATCGGATGGTCAATGCCAGGGCTGAACCAGTCGGCGAGAAGTCGTCGTTTGCCAAACCGCTGGCCAAACGACGGTGTCTGATCCCGGCCAGCGGTTACTTCGAATGGCGCAAGGGCGCTCCCCGGAGCGGCAGCATCAAGGCGGGCAAGAAACAACCGTTCTACATCACGCCCGCCGATGGATCCACCATGGCCTTCGCCGGGCTCTGGGAATTCTGGAAAGGCCCGGATGGACTCTGGCTCCGCAGTATGACGATCGTGACCACCGAAGCGGTGGGGGATCTGGTGGATATCCACGACC
>JBBSRY010000541.1:0-2626 GCA_038242595.1 Mycobacteriales bacterium | reverse complement strand
TATCTCGGCTACGAGTTGCAGCCGGCGAACAACAAGCTGATCTGTCGCTACCGGCTCGACTCGTGGGGTTCACCGCTGGACTTTGTCGAAGAAGTTGGCTTTCCCGGAGGCGGTGACTGGTCCCACCCGGCCGTCAATGAGGCAGCGCGGCTGGTCTTCTTGCTGACCGCGGTGTCCTATTACAAGGCCTCGGCCGCGCACATCATCGACCTGGGTGACACCGCCATCACCGACACCGAGCGCGCCTTCCTCTACGAATTCTTCGTGGAGGGGCTGGGCGAATTCGCCTTCCGCCACCAGCCACGGCTAGATCTGTCCGATGTGCAGATCGTTGCCCCGACCCTGGTCCGAGACGCACCTGTCGGATTCACCCCCCGAGAGTTGGCTCCGCTACTACCGTTCGGCGGTGGTGTCGACTCCATCGTCAGCGTCGAGCTGTTGCGGTCGCTGGTGCGCGAGCCGTCGCTATTCGTGGTCAACCGGCCCGACGATCGCTTTGAAGCCATCGAAGAACCGTCCAAGGTCACCGGCTGGCCGACGGTTCGGGCCGAACGATTACTCGACGAGAAGATCCTGCGCTCGCGCGAACTGGGCTTTCTCAACGGACATGTTCCGGTTACCGGCATCATCAGCGCCATCGGCGTGATGGCCGCGACACTCGGCGGCCACGACGCGGTGGTGATGTCCAATGAGTGGTCGGCCTCCGTCGGCACCGTCGAGGTGGACGGCAAATCAATCAACCACCAATACTCCAAGAGCGAGTCCTTCGAGGAAGGCTTCCGAGGTCTGATCCGAGAAGCCATCGGAGAGGCCCCTGACTACTTTTCGCTGCTCCGGCCGTATACCGAATTGTGGATTGCGCGGAAATTCGCCGAACTCAGTCAATACTTCGACACCTTCCGCAGCTGCAACCGGTCCTTCCACATCAACAAGGCCGACCGCCTGGACCACTGGTGCGGAGTGTGCGACAAGTGTTGCTTCATCGACCTGATTCTGGCGCCGTTCGTTGATGCCTTGGTGCTCCGCGAGGTCTTCGATGGCAAAGAACCGCTGGACAACGCGACGCTATTGCCCAAATTCCGTACTCTGCTGGCGCTCTCACCCGATACCAAGCCGTGGGAGTGCGTCGGCGATGTCCACGAATGTCAGATCGCCACCCGGATCGCGGTGGTCCGCCCGGATCGTCAGGGGTCACCGATTTTAGGCGCGCTGATCGCCGAGATGGGACCAGGCCCCGCCTCGACCGCGGGATTGCTGGATCCCGTTGGTCGGCACTTCATCCCGGAGCGTTATGCGCCCACCGATCTGCTGGTCTGACCTGCCCGGCCGTAAGGTCGGCGTCTACGGCCTCGGTACCGAGGGCCAGGCCTCGCTGCGTGCCTGTCACGCCCGGGGGATCGAACCTGTTCTGGTAGCGGACTCCGGCGAAGGGGTGCTGCTCACCGCCGAAGGTGGGCTCCAGGCGTTGTTGGCCTGCGATGTGGTCATCAAATCCCCCGGTATTTCCCGGTACAGCGATGAAGTGGTGGTGCTGGAAACCGCCGGGGTCGCCGTAGTGGGTGGTCTGGGGATGTGGTTGCAAGAAGCAGACCGCTCGCGGGTGCTGACCATCACCGGCACCAAAGGCAAGTCGACCACCACCGCTATCACCGGACATCTGTTGACCCAGTGGGGATATCGGGTACTGATCGGCGGCAATATCGGACTGCCGCCCTTCGATCCGGCCGTTGGCATTGACTACGACTACTGGATCATCGAGGTTTCCAGCTATCAGGCGAGTGATCTGAGTTGCTCAACACCGGTGGTTGCGCTCACCTCATTGTCCCCGGATCATCTGCCGTGGCATCAGAATGATCCCGAGATCTATTACCGGGACAAGCTTTCCGGTACCTCGCAGCCTGGCGCCGATCTGACGGTGGCCAATGGGGACTCACTGTTGATTCGGGAGCGCGCCTCGTTGCTGGGACCGCGGGTGCAGTGGATTTCTATCGAACCGCCTGACGATTCGGTGCTTTCAACGACACCAGATGTCGTTGAAGGCACCGAATCGAGCGAGTGGATGACGCCGCTGGGGTTGCTCGGTTCACACAACCGGCGCAATGCGTTGATCGCGCGGGCCTGTCTGGTCGCGATGGGGGTTCCGCAGGCAACGGACGAGGCTGCGCTGCGTCGAGCTGCTGCGGGCTTTGCGGGCCTGGACAGTCGGCTGAAATTGGTCGGAACGGTGAACGGCGTCGATTTTGTGGACGACAACCTTTCCACCAATGTGCTGCCGACACTGGCTGCGGTGGAAGCTTTCCCGGACCGGCGGGTGGCGCTGATCGTCGGCGGTCAGAGTCGTGGCATCGAATACGGCTCGCTGGGATTGGGCCTGCAAACCCGGCAGGAGCCGCTGCTGATGTTGACCGTGCCGGACAACGGGCCGGCCATTGGAGAGCAAGTGGAAGCCGTCGGGGCCGGCCCGGCTGTCACCATCGTCGATACCGCCGGCCTCATAGACGCTGTCCGGCAGGGATATGAGTGGGCCGGGCCGGGCGGCGTGGTGCTGCTGTCGCCGGCCGCCCCCAGTTTCGGCATCTTCCAGGACTACAAAGAGCGTGGCGCTGTTTTTGTGCAGGCAATGAAC
>JBBSRY010000540.1:0-2628 GCA_038242595.1 Mycobacteriales bacterium | reverse complement strand
CGGGCGGCAACGGGGCCGAACGATTGAAGACGCCGATGTTGTCCATCCCGAGGAAGCCACCCTCGAAGATGTTGGAACCGTTGCGGTCCTTGCGGTTGACCCACCAGGAGAAGTTCAGCAGCAACTTGGTAAAAACTCGGATCAGGAAATCGCGGTCCCGGGAGTCGTCGAGCCGATATACATGCCAGGCCGCCCAGGCGTGCACGGGGGGATTGACATCGCCGTATTCCCATTCGTAGGCGGGCAACTGACCATTGGGATGCATCGACCACTCCCGGCACATCAGCACCAGTTGTTCTTTGGCGAACTCCGGGTCGACATGCGCCAGCGGGATGGTGTGGAAGGCCAGATCCCAGGCGGCAAACCAGGGGTACTCCCACTCGTCGGGCATCGAGACAATGTCGGCCAGGGCCAGATGACGCCAGTGGGTGTTGCGACTGCCATCGCCCCTACGCGAATCCGGAGCGGGCGGTTCGGAGGGGTCGCCCTGCAGCCACTGGTCGACGTCATAGCGGTACAGCTGCTTTCCCCAGAGCAGACCGGCGTAGGCGCGACGGGCGACGTGCCGGTCCTGGGCAGACAAACCGGTGTGGATCACATGCTCGTAGAACGCGTCGGCCTCGTTCTTCCGATCGGCTTTGATGTTGTTGAAACCCCCACCGAAGGTGTCATCAGATGGGGGATTGGAGGACAGCCGTAGGTTCACCGATACCGTCTGGCCGGCGGCGACGGAATCGAAGTGGTACCAGAACCCGGCTTTGGTGCCGCCGTCTGTTAACGTGACCGCGTCCTGATCACCCCCCACGATGTAGTCGTTGAAGCCGTCCTTGGTCAGCTCGGTGTCGTTCTTGGCGGCGCCGAACAACTTGATCGCATTGGTCTCGTTCTCGCAGAACATCACGGTCGGGTCGCCCTCGGCAGCCAGGTAGTAACGCCCGAGATATCCATGCTGCACCTGGACGGCCTGCATCCCGGCGGACAAAATCGGGGGGAGCAAGGCATTGATCGTGTTGCGCCGGTCATCGCGACCCCAGGTCCAGGTGTTGCGCAACCACAGTTGTGGGATCAGGTCCAAAGGCGCGGCGTCGGGCCCGTGGTTGGTTGCGCTGATGGTGATGCACATATCGTCCGGCGCGGCCTTGGCGTAGCTCATGGTGACATCGAAGAAGCGGTCCTCGTCCAGGATGCCGGTGTCGCTGAGCTCGTATTCGCGCTCGTCCCGACCTCGTTTGGCGTTTTCCGCGCGAAGCCGTTGATAGGGATACTCGGCCTGCGGATAGCGGTAGAGCCACTGCATCCAGCTGTGGGTGGGGGTGCCGTCCAGCGCCCACCAGTACTCCTTGGCGTCCTCACCGTGGTTTCCCTCGGCATTGGTCAAGCCGAACAGTCGCTCCTTGAGGATCGGGTCCTGGCCATTCCACAAGGCCACCGAGAAGTTCAGAAAACCGAATCGATCGCAGATGCCACCGAGGCCGTCCTCACCCCATCGGTAGGTGCGCGCGTAGGCCTGATCGAACGGAAAGTAGGACCAGGCGTCACCATTTTCCGAGTAATCCTCACGAACCGTTCCCCATTGCCGACCGGCCAGGTAGGGCCCCCACAACCGCCACGGCCCAGCGGCTCCGGGAGACTCGGCCAATCTGGCCGATTCGGCGCAGAGGTGGAACAGGTCGTGGCCCTCGGAATGGACGAACGGGTCGCCGGCCGGCGAGTGTGGGGAAGTGCTCATGGGGATGAGTGTGTCATTTCTGGTGATCACCGCAATGGTCGTCCCGCCCGCACCACCTCGCCCCGTCGGCTGTCCGGCAGGGCGCGGAGCGGCGTCCGTGTGAGAATGGCCGCGTGACCTCTCTTCGCGCGCTGGTGCGCCGCCCCTCGCCCAACCTTGCCGATGGCATCACCACCCACATTGAAAGGCAGCCGATCGACCTGGATCTGGCCCGCCGACAGTGGGAGGGTTACGTCACGGCAATGTCCGATAACGGCTGGGACATCATCGAAGTGCCAACCGCTGATGACTGCCCGGACGGGGTCTTCATCGAGGACGCACTGGTGATGTACGGCGATCTGGCGGTGCTGACAAATCCCGGTACCGCTGCCCGCACCGGTGAGATCCCGGGCGCCGCCTCGGTAGTGGAAAAGCTCGGCTACCGAACGGCTGTCATCACCGCCCCCGGCACGCTGGATGGCGGTGACGTACTCAAGATCGGTGCAAAGGTTTATGTCGGTCGCGGCGGGCGGACCAACGCCGAGGGCGTACGTCAATTCCGAGCCGCCCTGGCGCCGCTCGGCGCGTCGGTGACGGCCGTCCCGCTGACCAAGGCACTGCATCTGAAGTCGGCTGTGACAGCACTGCCGGACGGCACCGTCATCGGTTACGACCCAGTGGTGGACGACCCGGCGTTCTTCCCCTCCTACCGCGGGATGCCGGAAGAACCAGGTGCTCATGTGGTCGATCTGGGCGAGGGCAAACTCTTGATGTCCGCCGCTGCAACCACTTCCGCTGTCGAGGTCGCCGACCTGGGCTACCGGATCGTGCCGGTGGACATCTCCGAATACGAGAAACTGGAAGGCTGCGTGACGTGCCTGAGCGTCCGGCTGCGAGTCTGAATGCGGATCCGGGCCGAT
>JBBSRY010000539.1:0-2637 GCA_038242595.1 Mycobacteriales bacterium | reverse complement strand
CGGCGATGGTGGGTGTCTGGGCGGCCGCCCGATCGGTCATCCAATGCCGCAGCGCATGGGTCGCCAGGACGTCATCCTCGTTGTACTGCAACACTCTTTCCCGCATCTGCGGATCAGGGGGCGCACCGTCTGCCCCCACCGCGGCCCGGTACCAGGCCATCGAGTTCTCTCCACCGGCTTCGGCGTCACGCCAATGGAACCCGGCGATCGGCGCCAGGGCCTTGAGCCGTCGGGAGCCCGGCACCAGGAACTCTTCTCCGATCACCGCATAGATGTCGACCCACTGCGGTGACGCCAAGAACTCCGCGATCATCGCCGGCGTCGGCATGTCCGAGACATCCGGGTATCGCACCGGTGTCGACTTGAGCCACCGGTCCTCCGCGGCCCTGGAGTAGCAGTAGGCGGCGAAGGTGAGCCGGCGCCGGGAGGCAAGCTCACGAAGTGCGGCCAGAAATGCCCAGAAGTCCGCAAAAGCACGACCCTCGTCGGCGGTCGGCATCACCTCCCAGGTGGCAAAACTCCGATAGCCGGCAGCAAACCCGGCCGGTACGGCTGCCGCCATTCCGGCCGGTGACCCGGAAAGCAGTGTGCCCCATAGATAGGCGCCGTCCTCGAGATAGGACTCCATGTCCACGTCGAGTTCGATATCGGCTCGAACCACCTGAACCTGCGTTCGGCGGCGAACCACATTTACCCCCTGCAACCAGGCTCTGGCCCGCACGATGGCCTCGCCACTCCTCACTCCCGTCAGCGCGGTTTTTGATATCAACGCCGGGGAGGCGTGAGCCAGATCATCGACGGTGAAGAGCCCCTCGGCGCGAAGGGCATCGGCATCGGCGCCCGGTGCGACCAGTGAAATGTCACGAGCGGCCGCAAGTTCAGCTGAACAGACACTGTTCCACGGACATCGCCGACATTCGGCAATGCGGGTCGGCTGCGCCAGGGCCGGGTGACCGGCGGCAGCCGCCGAAGCGATGGCCAACCGATCAGCAAAACGTAAATCGTATTCCAGCAACGCCTCGCCGCCGGCTGCGGAAAGATCCTGCCAGCAAATGGTTTCCGAATCACCGGTGGCCCCGCCGCGACCGATCACGCCGCCGAGTCCTGAACTCGACCCGATGCCGAGCTCACTGAGCAACCGCTGAAAATGAGCCAGCGCCATGACGTCTCGTGGCTGGGACCGAACCCGACGAGTGGCCGAACGACGAATGTCCAGCGGCACCGCCAGCGTTGATAGCAGTGCCCCGGCACCACGATCCAGGGTTCGGTGACCCCGAATGATGACCGGTCGATAACCGGTGCCGTCATGAATGAGGAAATCCACCACCCCATAACGCGTGTCGCTGCGAAGGCGGACGTTGCCGATGACGGACGGGCGGTCGGTGGAATCGGGAGTCCACGCCGGAACCACATCGGCATCAAGGGCCGTCAGTACCGCGTGGACCACTTGCTCACGATGGCCATCGACGTCATTCATCCGCAGGGCAAAGGTGCTGTCCGGAATATCCCGCGAAGTCCGGTCAGCAGCCGGATCGTGATCCAGATGCACCCGACGACGACAGCGCACCACCTCGCTCGGGGATAGCCGCAACGGAGAAGAGCTCCGCTGAGCAGCCGGTTCGAGTGGATTGGACATCGGTTTCCAGGGTAGAGCAGGCAACCGGCAGATTCTGCCGACCAATGCGGCCGGCCGGGCCCACCATCCACGCCGCGGGACCCCTAGGCTGATTAATACGTCTTACGGGTATCGATAAGGCAACACCGGGCGATCTGCACCGATCCAGAACAGGTTGGAGCCACCATGGCCAGCAAGAAGAAGTCGAGCGCCACCACCAGTGATGCGGCAAAGGTCGGTGGGATGCTCGGGCTGGTTTCCAACCTGACCGACCCGAAAAAGACCAAGCGACTCATCTCGGTCGGCAAAGTGGTGGCGCCGTTGGTGGCGCCGCTTGCCGTCGAAGGCATTGCCAAGGCCCGGGGCGCCTTGGACACCCGCCGGGCCAAGAAACTCGGAGTGCCGGTGGAAAATATTGGTGCCTACCGCGGACCGACCGGCCGAACGATGGCCAGAATCGACGCGCTCAGCGACGCGATCCATGAACTTCGCCGCCGACGCACCGGCGACGCCCTGATAGTCGGATTTGCCGACGCCTCCGAAGATCATCTGATCAACCTGGCCACCGCCACCCACGCCGCAGCTCCGATGCCGGCATCACGGCGCCGCGCTACCATCGCCGCCATCAGCCGCGAGTTGGATCACACCGAAGCTGAACTGATGACGTTTCTGGTCAGCCGGTAGCTGACTGAGTTCGATCTGTCGCTCCGTCCCGGTATTCTCAACCTCACCATGTCCAAACCGACGAACCTGCGCTGGCGCCTGCTGCGCAGTGCGGTTTTTGCTGCACTGACAGCCCAAATCGCCGTTCTTGGACATCTTCTCGGCGGTGGGTCACTCCCCGATTTTGCTGCGATCATCACTGTCACCGCCGCCCTGACCTTCGCCATCACCGGGCTGGCCACCAAACGTCGCGGATTTGGTTCGATCTTGCCGGCCATGACGGGTGCCCAGGTGATCTTCCACCTGGTGTTCTCGATCTCCTCCCATCACCAGGAATCGTTGACCACAGTCACCATGCT
>JBBSRY010000538.1:0-2645 GCA_038242595.1 Mycobacteriales bacterium | reverse complement strand
TCCGGGCGACCGGGTCGGGGCCTACCTGCCCAACACCGAGCACGCCGTCATCGCCTGTCTTGCCGCGGCTGCGGTCGGCGCGGTGTGGGCATGCTGTTCGCCGGATTTCGGCGCCGAAGGCACCATCGGCCGGCTGGCCCAACTCGAACCAACCGTGCTCATCGCCACCGACGGCTACCACTGGAACGGTAAGGAGATCGACCGGGCCGAGGTGGTTGAGCAGCTGCGCGAGAATCTGCCGACGGTGCGGCATTTCGTTCATGTTCCCTATGTGTTCGACCGCCAGCAGCCGGCCGGGTCCACACCGTGGGAGGAATTTGTGGGCCAAGATGAACCGTTGGTGTTCGAGCAGGTCGAGTTCTCCGACCCGCTGTGGGTGCTGTTCACCTCCGGGACCACCGGGTTGCCCAAGGGGCTCGTGCACAGTCACGGCGGGATCACGCTGGAGGCGCTGAAGTGGGCTGGCCTGTACTGCGGGTTACGCGGAGCCGAGGGGGTACGCGAAGCCGAGCGGATGTTCACCTACACCTCGACCGGCTGGGCGCTGTGGAACATGCAATTGGGCGCGCTGACCCAGGGCGCGTGCATCGTCTTGTACGAGGGCAGCCCGGGCTACCCGGCCGGCTCGGTCTGGGAGGTTGCGGCCCGCACGCGCGCCGATGTGATGCTGCTGGGCGCCGCGGTGATCATGGCTTCAATCAACACCGGGATATTGCCCTGCCAGGAGCACGACATGAGCCGACTGCGGCACGTGATGGTCAGCGGCTCGGCGCTACCGGCAGCCGGGTACCACTGGCTCATCGACAACATCGGCACGGACCTGCGGATCGACTCGACCAGCGGCGGCACCGACATTTCCGGTGCTTTCATCGGCGCCAACGAGTACAGCCCGGTTCAGGTGGGGCGGATCGGCGGCAAACTTGCCGGTGTGGATTGCGCGGCCTGGGATGAGGACGGCAAACCGGTGCTCGACACGGTCGGCGACCTGGTAATCACCCAGCCGATGCCTTCGATGCCGGTGTACCTGTGGAACGACCCGGACGCCGCCCGCTACACAGACTCCTATTTCGACACCTGGCCCGGCGTCTGGCGGCACGGGGATTGGGTGACGATGCAGTCCGACGGCAGCGTGACCGTTCACGGCCGTTCGGATTCAACGCTCAACCGGCAAGGTGTTCGGTTGGGCAGCAGCGACTTCTACGACGTCTTGGAAACCATGCCGGAGATCACTGAAACCCTGGTGATCGGGATCGACCTACCCGATGACGGATATTGGCTGGGGCTGTTTGTCGTCCCGGCGCCCGGACACTCGCTGGATACGGATTTGAAGCAGAAGATCGTGACCACGCTGCGGACGCGGCTCACCGCCCGTCACGTCCCGGACGAGATCGTCCAAGCCCCCGCCGTGCCGCACACCCTCACCGGTAAGCGACTGGAAGTCCCCATCAAAATGCTGCTGCTCGGCAAGCCGTTGGAGAAGGCCGCCAACATCGCTTCGGTTGATGACCCCGACGCGCTGCGCTGGTACGCCGAGTTCGCATCGAAGCGATTGAACCCCGGATGAGCTCGCCCATCGGCGGTGAAATGAGCAGCCCATGCGCCTAGGTGCCACCCTTGCCCATCTGTCCGATGAACCACCATTTGCCATTGCCGAGTGGGCAAAACGATTGGTGGGGGCCGGTTTCGAGAGTCTCTGGACCCCAGAGATAATCGGGCGTGGCTTGCTGGTACCGGACCCTTTCGTGACATTGGCAGTGGCCGCCACCGCTACCGAGGGCGTCGAGTTGGGAACGGCTACCGTCCAAGTACCGCTGCACCATCCGGCTGATCTTGCCCACCGGATCCTCTCGTTGATGTCAGTGTGCGGCGAGCGTCTATCGGTAGGCCTGAGCCCGGGGTCAACCGCGGTCGACTACGCCGCTTTCGATCGCGATTTTGCTGCCCGGTTCCGGAGCTTCGACCAACACCTGGCCCGGCTACGGGTGTTGCTCACCCACGGGAGGGATGAGCACGCCGACATCTGTCCGATCACCGAAATCAACGGCGGACCACCACTTCTCCTGGGTTCCTGGGGTGCCAAGGTCGAGCGGGCAGCTCGCGAATTCGACGGTTGGCTGGCCGCCGACCACCGCCGCACGACCGATGAAATCATCGCAGCCCACCAGCGTTATCGGGCCGCCGGTGGCCGGCGCGCGATGGTGTGCGCCATCCGCCTGGCCGAGAAGAACGACTTGGGACCGACCGGGGAGCGACTGCAGCGCTATGCCGAGGCCGGGTTCGACGACGCCATCGTGCTGATCGAACCCGGCGGGCCGGATCCGGAGCGGGTCCGGGCACTCCTGCGATAACGGTCCCGCGTTGAGCGAGCGTTGAGAATGCGTTGCCGCTGGTGTGACACAGACCTCCCAGAGTGGGGTGACAGCAACGTTGCTCCCGAGAGGATTCCCCATGGCAGATTTGATGCGCGCTTTCGTAATCAAGCGGGTCGGCGAAACCGGAGTGGTGGAAAAGCCGATCCCCGAGCCCGGCCCGGAGGAGGCGATCGTCCGGACGACGGCAGCATTGATCTGCACCTCCGACGTCCATACCGTCAATGGGGCGATGCCGGTGCCCGACGGTCGCACACTCGGTCACGAGTCCGTCGG
>JBBSRY010000537.1:0-2661 GCA_038242595.1 Mycobacteriales bacterium | reverse complement strand
TGATGGTCGCCAGTCCTGGGCGGTCCGGATCTGTACCCGGGTCAAGTCGCACCTGCGGCCGTAAACCGTTGGTGCCCGGCACCTTCCGCATAATCAGCCAACCACTGCCACCGGGCAGATCATGGTGGGTGGCCTGCTCGATACTGCCGCGCACTCTGGTGTGAATATGATCAGTGGTCTTGCGCGGCTCGGCGACCTGGAACTCAACCGGCGGCCGATCCACCAAAAGCTCGGCGCCACCCAATTCACCCACCACATCAGCAACGACCAGACGCAACACCCCCTGTTCCCAGCGCGCTTTCGAAACTACCTCCCAACCGGTGCGCACCGCCGGATCGGCGGAACCATCAACGGGCACCACCCACAAACCGAAACGGGTTACGGCCAACTTCCCACCGTCGGCCAACTCCGCCATCGACTGCACGATTTCCTCCGGACCCAAAGATCGGGCCAGCGCAGCCGGAATACGAGTTCGGGCAAAAGGCCACTTCACCATTACAGTCCCCCACCCAGTTGATTTGCTCGCTCGCGCAGCGCACGCCAGTATGCCTCGGTCGCCTGAAGATCAAGACCGATTTGCCCCACTGCGGCAGAATCACCGGCCGCCGCAGCTCGCTGCATTGCTGAGCGCAGTTCTTTCATCGCCGCTGCTGCAGTTCGCTGCGACATGGCCGCCAAGATCGAGCCCGCGTACTGGGCGTCGACCTCAATACCACGGTGCCGCAACGGTTCCACTGCAAGTTCGGTCAGCAGCGAGGACAACATGCCACGTGGCAGCTGAACATCGACCGCCGACATCCACGCTGCGCCCTTCAATCCCGATTCGGTACCACCGGCCGCGAGAATCGCCTCGTGCAGCCTCCCGTAAGCAGGCTCGGTAAAAGATGATGCCTCGATCTGTTCGTAGGCGCCGGCCACCTGGTCAGGTTGCTGCAGAGCCAGTTTCACCGATTCACGCTCGACGAAGGTCGGGTCGACCGGCCTCGGCTGTCGCGGTTTCCGGCTCTCCTGGACAAGCGGGGTCATGGGCGGAGCCACCGGCGCCGTTACCGCGGCGGATCCCGATGGCGCTGTTTTCTGCGCGGCATTACCGATCGCTCTGGGGGCCGGTGCAGTGGCCGCATTTCGCTCCGCGATGGCGGCATCGGAAACCGCTTTGCGGACCCGAGATTTCACATCGGCCGGTTCGCTGCCCAGATATCCGGCCAACACATTCACATAGTCGTCCCGCAGCTGGGTGTCCTTAATCTTGGCCACCATCGGGATGGTGGTGCGGCCGGCGGCGACCCGTCCCTCCGCGGTGTTGAGATCGAACCCCTGCAGAGTCGAAGCGATCGCAAATTCGAAAAGTGGCTTCTTGTTGTCCACCAGATCGCGAACTGCTGTGTCGCCGTGCTGCAGCCGAAGATCGCACGGGTCCAACCCATCGGGGGCCAGTGCGATCGAGGTGTTCCCGGCGAACTTCTGATCAGAATCAAAAGCCTTCAGCGCGGCCTTCTGACCGGCAGCGTCGCCGTCGAAGGTGTAGATAACCTCCCCGCGGTGACTGTCACTATCCATCAGGAAGCGACGCAACACGAGAATGTGCTCGTCACCGAAGGCGGTGCCACAGGATGCCACCGCCGTCATCACCCCGGCGGCGTGCATCGCCATCACATCGGTATAGCCCTCGACCACCACCGCACGACGCTGCTTCGCGATCTCCTTCTTGGCCAGGTCAATCCCATACAGCACCTGAGACTTGTGATACACCGGGGTGTCTCGGGTGTTGACATATTTCGCTTCGATCCGGTCGTCGTCGTAGATTCGTCTGGCACCGAATCCCAGTACATCACCGGCCGCATCGCGAATTTGCCACAGTAGTCGTCGATTGAAGTTGTCTATGGGGCCACGTTGCCCCTCCCGTGCCAACCCTGCGGTATACAACTCCTTCAGGGTAAAACCCTTTGCGGTCAGAGCCTTCACCAACTGATCCCAACCATCGGGGGCATAGCCACAGCCGAAGCGCAGCGCGGATTCGGCGTCAAAGCCCCTGTCCAGCAAGAATTGTCGCGCGACCTCGGCGGCCGGGGTGTGAAATTGTTCGGTGTAGAACTGCGCGGCGGCCTTGTTCGCCGCAATGATCCGAGATCGGGTCCCCCGCTCGACCCGAACCGAAGAACCGCCCTCGACATAGTTGAGATTGTAGCCAACCCGATCCGCGAGGCGCTCGACGGCCTCCATGAAGGTCAGGTGTTCCACTTCGGCGATGAAGGTGAAAACATCACCGCCCTGCCCGCAGCCGAAGCAGTGGTAGGTGCCGTGTGAGGGCCGAACGTTGAACGACGGTGACTTCTCGTCATGGAACGGGCAGAGCCCCTTCATGTTGCCGCCACCGGCATTTTTCAGCGATACGTACTCGCCGACGACGGCCTCGATCCGGTTGAGCTCTCTCACACGCTCCTTATCGGTGTCTACTATCCGGCCGGCCACGTCAGCGAGTCTATGTCCCCGCCAGGCAACACTTGATCGGGCATCCACAGGGTCGCAGGTTCGTTGCAGGTCAGCCAATTGTTGGGGATCGCGCTTACGCTACGGGCGTGTTCGGGGAGTGCAGTGGGGAGTGCAGTGGGGCCGCGATCGTGCCACCTGCTGGAGGTTGCTCCTCATCGCCGTGGAGTC
>JBBSRY010000536.1:0-2671 GCA_038242595.1 Mycobacteriales bacterium | reverse complement strand
GCCAGGCGGTGTGTACCAATGGCAACGCGAAACCTTCGATGACGACTGCAACATAGTTGGGGTGCATGAGGTGTCGGTAGGGACCGGCCGCAACCAGAGGCAGCCCGGGGATGACACAAATCCGGGTATTCCATCTACGTCCCAGCGTTGTAATGCACCACCACCGCAGGGACTGCGCAAATACGACCAGGCCCAGCATCAGCCAGCCCAGCCTGGGCAGGAACGCTCGATCGGCAACCACTACCTCAATCACGCACGCGGCCAATAGGCCGGTGTGGAGGAACACCATGAACGGGTAGTGGCCGAATCCTCGTTCCACCGCGCCGCGTTCAACACTCCACGCGATATTCCGCTTGGAAACGATCAGTTCGGCCACCCGTTCCACTCCGACCAGCGCAACGAGAACTAGGTAGGCCGCGAGCATGTCAGGAGTTCCAGGTCAGGAGAACCAGTTCCGAGCAGAATCCCGGCCCCATCGCCATCAGCACGGTAGGGGTCCCATCAGGTGGCGGTCGTTGCTGCCAGGTGTCGTCCAGCACATGCAGTACTGAAGATGAGGACAGATTGCCCACCGAGGCCAGCGATTTCCAGGTCAGCTCCAGGGCCTCCGGTGGCAGGGCGAGTTCCTGCTCGATCGCCTCGATGACCTTGGGGCCACCGGGATGCGATACCCAGCAACCGATGTCGGCTACATCCAGATCATGATCGGCAGCGAAAGACTTCACGTCATCACCGAGGTATTGACGCACCAGTGCGGGTACCTGGGCGTCCAGGACGATCTTGAGACCATCGTTACCGACGTCCCAGCCCATGGTGCGGGTGGTGTCCGGGTACAGATGGCTTCTGGTGTCGATCACCTCCGGTCCGACAATGCCCTGGGTGGCGGCTCGCATGCTCCCGACACCGACCACAGCAGCGGCTCCGTCGCCGAACAGACCGCTGGCCACCAGGTTGGGAATGGAGCGATCCTGCCGCTGAATGGTGAGGGAACAAAGTTCAACGGAGAGCAGCACTACAACGTCATTCGGATGTCCCAGCAGGTAATCGTGCATTCGGGCCACCCCTGCGGCCCCGGCGACACATCCCAAACCGAAGAGCGGCAATCGTTTGATGTCCGATCGAAATCCTACCTGCGTAGCCATTCTGGCATCCAGCGACGGGACCGCGATTCCGGTGATGGTGGTGCAGATGATGAGGTCGACCTCATCGGGACGAATACCGGCGCGCTCCAACGCGCCGGCAATGGCTTTCGCTCCCAAGGTGACAGCGACCTCGATGAAGATGCTGTTGGCCTCGGTGAAATCAGTGAGCTCGCGGTATCTCTCGATGGGAATGGCGAGATTTCGATACTCCACCCGAGAGTTGCTGTGCAGCCTGGCCAGTACATCGCGCTGTTTGGAACCCTCACCCAGGCAGACGCGGGCGAATTCGGCCGTTAACTCGGCCTGCGGGTATCGATGAGGTGGCAATGCCGGAAAAACCGCGGCGAGAGTGGTCATTATCGACCTGACCCTTGCGGCAGGAAGGTATTCACTCGGACGTGCGGAACCGCACTTTTGATCATGTCCGCATTATGCTCGCCGGTATGGCCGCGCCCGCAGGACCGGTATCGCGACCCCACCATCTCGCGGTGATCAGGTTGTTGATTCTGAGTTCGCATCCGCTTCCGACCATTGCGGTCACCGCTTTCGCCGCGGGTCTGTGCGCGTTGTCCGGTCTTGCTGTTGGCACTGCCGCCCTGGTCGTCGCGGCGGTATTTGCCGGGCAGTTGACCATCGGTTGGTCCAACGACGCTATCGACGCCGAACGCGACGAGGTGAATTCGCGAACTGATAAACCGGTAGCCGGGGGAGCCATCTCGCGGACTGTGGTCGGGGTTTCGGCGTTCATTGCCGGGCTCTTGACCTTGGTGCTGTCGGTGCTTCTGGGCTGGCCGGCCGGCATCCCGCCCATGGTGATCGTCATATCCGGTCTCGTTTACAACCTCGGTGCCAAGGCGTCGATCTGGTCGTGGTTGCCCTACGCGGTGGCGTTCGGCTTGCTGCCGGCCGCCGCCACGGTGGCTCTGCCTGCTCACCCTTGGCCATCCTGGTGGGCCGGCGCGGCGGGTGCGCTGCTGGGCGTGGCCGCGCATTTTGCCAATGTTCTGCCAGATTTGATTGCCGACGAGCGAACTGGAGTGCACGGGTTGCCGCACCGTCTTGGGTCGGTAACCAGCGCCATTGCCGGACCGGCGTTGCTTCTCCTGGCTACCTGGGTCATTCTCTTCGGCTCGGCCGACCAGGCTGACCTGTGGCGAATTTTCGTGGCTGGTGTCTTTGCGCTGATCGCGGTGTTCGGTGCCATCGTAGGTATTCGGTCTCCGGGCCGTCGAGAACTGTTTATCGCGATGGTCGGCTTGGCCGGTGCCGTCATCGTGTTGTTTGCCGTGTCCGGTGCCAGCCTTATCGGTTGATTCGACTTCGGCTGATCCGACTTCGGTGGGCTCGTTGTGGCTGACCGGATCGAGATGACCGGCGGGCTGATCAAGCCGGATTCATCGGTTCACTCGGGTTGACGGGAGCAGCGTTCGGGCTGCTCGGCGCGCTCGGAACCACTCCGGGTACCAACGGCACATCGGGGAACGGGCTCGGGCTACCCGGTGCGTCCGGGACCACTCCGGGTACCAACG
>JBBSRY010000535.1:0-2675 GCA_038242595.1 Mycobacteriales bacterium | reverse complement strand
CTGTGGTGAATGCCTCGGCAGAGATGGACGCCGCGAGCCTTACCGCGGCGGCATCGTCGTGAATTCGTACCTCAGCAAAGTTCCGATCGAAGCCCTGCTCCATCCGCTCGCGCACCGGTCCAGCCAACGGGTGGCCGCCGCCCCGTGCCCGCTTGAGCTCGCCAGCGGACTCGGGATCCATTCGGCCGCCTTCAGCTCCAATGACGGTACGCGGGCCGGGAGACATCCGCCGGCTGATCGATGCTTGGGCGGTCGCAAATTCGTCGGGAGTGATCGACGCCAGGCGCGTGAGGACGCCATCGGCCATCCGGTCGGCAGCGTCCTCGGCCGGGTCATCAGCTCGACCGACCAGGGGCGCGACCACGACGGGCAGCGGATGGGCGGATCCGGTCCTCTCGACCTGCTCTGCGTCTCGACCATTGTCTGACGTGTTCTCGCCAGCACGGGCCAGCTGCGCGGTTAACGTCAACTTGGTAGCCATGTCATCCTCATCTCGGAGCGGATATGCGAAGTTCACTCTGGTCGAATATGTCGGGCGCGCGTCGGCCGAGCTTGGCGAACTCAGTGGAAACTGCCGGGACGACGTGGCGCATCCCTACCGGTGAGCCGTCCGCGAAGGCGGCGTACGCGGCGGCCAGCACAATGTTGCGAATATCGCCGCCCGCGATTTCCAGGGCGTCGGCGAGCCCGTCGATATCGACGGGATCATCCGGATCCATCGCGGCCAGTTGGGCCAGATGCTTGGTCCACAGTTGGCGCCGCGTCAGAGCATCGGGGTCCGGGAAGGTAATGATGAAATGAAGCCGCCGAGCGAACGCCACATCAAGGTTGCCACGGAGATTCGTTGCCAGCACGGTGATTCCGTCGAACTGCTCCATGCGCTGCAGGAGGTAGGCGACCTCCTGGTTGGCGTACCTGTCGTGCGCATCACGCACCTGGGACCGAGACCCGAAAAGTGCGTCGGCCTCGTCGAAGAACAGCACTGCGTTCAGCGACTCCGCCTCGGTGAACATTCGCTCCAGATTCTTCTCAGTTTCGCCGATGTACTTGTCGACCATGGCGGTGAGTTCAATGGTGAGCAGGTCCATTCCCAAGGTGTCCGCCACAATATGCGCGGCCAACGTCTTGCCGGTCCCGGGGCTGCCAGCGAACAGTGCGCAGATACCGCTGCCCTTGCCGCCCTTGCCTTGCAGCAGCCCCTGAGCCAGTACTTCGTCTCGATGCCGGGCCCAACTCAGTAAGCGGCGGAATTCACGGTCCGCGTGCTGCCCGAGCACGAGATCATCTAACGCTGCCGACGCGTCAGGATGGACGAATCGTCCCGACTGTTGCCGTCCCAGCCGACGCACCGCACGGCGGACGAGTTCCGGCTGATCGTTGAGCTGTGCCTCGGCCCTAGCCAGGCGTACGACGGTGTCGATCTGCTCCGGTGTCAATCTCATCGCAGCGATATCTGGGTCCGGGGCCCGGCCATCGAAGGCGGGGGCCCACAGAGCAGCCCGCTGATCCAAACGGAGCCGCGGTGCGATTACCGACACAGGAAATTCGGACGTCCAGAGTGGATCCCACGACACTGGTGACACGACGATCACCGGGAGAGCTGCCTGCTGGAGCAGATCGGCCGCGGGACCAAAATCCTCCTCACCGGTGAGGATCAGGACCGAGCCGGTCAGCGCTGCCTCCAGCACCAATTCTCCGACCAAGGAGCGCACGGCATCGTCCGCGATTCCCCTCGAGGAGGTGCTGCTGCCCGACCAGTGGTGCAGATCAGCGAGCAAGCAGGGCGCATCGAGTTCGCGGCATGCGCCTGCGGCGATGGCCGTTCCGGCCGCGCCCGCGGGATTCTGCACCCACACCAGGGTGTGCCCAGCACGGATCGCGTGGGCGATGGCATCGGTCTCCGGTCCGCCGATCGGCGCTGGCCGGCCCAGTAACCGAAGCAAGCTTGCCGGTGGAGTGGCATCACCGAGCAACTGCGCCGCCACCCGATCCGGAACACGAAGCCGGCGGGAATGCAATGGACCGTTGCCGCGCACAGTGAGGAGACCGTATTGCCGGAGCCGGCCCAATTCGCCGAGCCGCTGGATAGCCGCCGGAGAGGCTACCGGAACGTCGGCTAGCTCCAGCGCAAGCGCTACGGTCGGCGAACCCGGCTCGTCGGCCCCGGAAAGCAACCCACACAGCAGGAGGACAATCGGATCAGTTTCCGCGGCGGCAGCCACCGTCATCAGCCGCACATCGCCATCGTCGAGACCGAAACGTTGGGACAACGCCGACAACCCGGCTGACAGCGGTCCCGATCCGCGCGTTGCGCGATCGGACTTGATGGCCTCGAAGGCGGTCACCGCGCGCGACCGCTGATCCCAATCCAGCTGATCGCGTCGCGAAATGGCTCGATCTAGTGCGGAGAGCAATTCGTCAGATAGGGACGACAGTGGTGGTGTCACAGTGTACCGGAGTCAGCTGGGCTGCGCTTGAGCGCCATGGCCACCGCACCCGGCTCGGGTGGGTGTCGCTCGCCGACGGCGAGCGCAACCCCACTATAGGCCCACCTGGTCGTAGCGTCGGTCGACAATTCGCATATTCTCCTGGCTGTCGGAAGGTGACATCGTAAAGCTGGCGAGGTGCGCAGCTCCGGCTGGGCGCCGAGGTGGACCGGGTGATCGCCTCCGAGG
>JBBSRY010000534.1:0-2676 GCA_038242595.1 Mycobacteriales bacterium | reverse complement strand
GACTTTGGCCATCATTGGCAATACTGGCAGTATGCCCCGGACCTTCCCGTTTCCGCCGTCGCTGTTGTTGGTCGGCCTGCTGGCGCTTCTCATCGGATGCACGGGCGTGGACACATCGGGCTCGCCGAGCGCGGAAGTGACGCTTCCGGCCGCCAGCACCGTTGAGGCACCGACCACAGCCACCAGCGACCTCGCTGACGCCACCAGTTCAGCAGCTCCGCCCCGCCCCACCCTGTCATTGGACCTGGCCGGCACGGTGGTTACCAATCTCGAAGCACCGTGGGGCATCGGCCTGCTGCCCAATGGCTCGGCGCTGATCGCCGAGCGCGATACCGGGATCATCAAAACGATCCCCGGCTACGGCGGCGAATCGGTCGATGCCGTCGAGGTCGGGATCGTCGAGGGTGTTGAACCCCAAGGCGAAGGCGGCCTGTTGGGTCTGGCGGTTTCTCCGACATTCGAAGCCGATCGCACCATTTTTGTCTACTTCACCGGGGCGGACGGGAACCAGGTCGACCGCCTGACCTATTCCGGTGGTGTCCTGAGCGATCAAAAACCGATACTCACCGGTATCCCATCGGCAAGCACTCATAATGGCGGCCGGATCATCTTCGGACCTGATGAGAATCTTTACATCGGTACCGGCGACGCCGCCGAGCGAGAGAATGCCCAGGACCTGACCAGCCTCGCCGGCAAGATTCTACGAATTACCGCGGACGGGTCACCGTCGGCAGGTAACCCGTTTCCGGATGCTCCGCTGGTGTACTCACTCGGGCACCGCAATGTCCAAGGCATCGCCTTTGACGAGGCGGGTCGGATGTGGGCGGCGGAATTCGGACCAAGTTCAGTCGATGAACTCAATCTGATCGTGCCCGGTGACAATTACGGCTGGCCGGTGGTCCAAGGTTTTGCCGATACTGCCCCCTACACCGATCCGGAGCGGGTGTGGCCGACCTCGCAGGCTTCCCCCAGCGGTATCGCCTTTGCCATGGGCTCACTGTGGATGGCCGGGCTGCGGGGCGAAACTCTATGGGAGATACCGGTTCTGGACGATGGCACCACCGAGGAGCCGATGGCCCACCTGACCGGAGAATTTGGTCGCCTCCGTACCGTCCTGGTGGCGCCGGATAAATCGCTCTGGGTCAGCACGTCCAATACCGATGGCCGCGGCGACCCAGCTGATGAAGATGACCGCATCCTTCGCTTCACCCTTTCCTGAGGACCCGGTAGCGCGGTTATCCACAAGCCGGTTTCCATCCACAGCCCAGAGCTGGGCGCAGCCGCCGGGTGACAATCTGCCCTAGCGTCTTGCCTGAGATCCAATCGGCGGCCGGCGTGTGGGGGCTGGGACATGGGGGCTGGGACATGGAGGCTGGAACATGCCAGACGGACGGCGCAGACGGCGCGATGACCTGCGGCCGCGGTGGTATGAACGTTTGCGAGAATCCGTCTCACCCGCAACCTCGCGCTGGTCGGGTCGCCGAGCCGGCCGGCGCTGGCGGGTCTTACGCCGGTTGTTATCCGTCGCGTTGCTGGTCGCGGCTGCCGTATCTGCCACCTGGCCGGAGCCGCTCCCCTCGAGCGACAGCGTGGTCACGATCGTCAACGATCTACCTACCGGAACAGTCCTCGGCTCGCGCGATATCGCGCTCACCACCGCAACAAATCCACCGGCAGGGGCGCTGCGAAACGAGTCAGAGGTGATCGGCCGAATACTCCTCGGACCGGTGCGGCAGGGCGAGATCCTTACCGACGTGCGCCTGGTCTCACCAGATGGTCCCAGCGCCGGTCCCGGCCGAAAGGCGGTGGCCGTCAGGCCGTCGGATCCGGCAATGGCCACCATCCTGGCGGCCGGAGTTCAAGTAGCAGTGATTGGGGTGGATTCGGCCGGCGAACCGGTGGTGCTGACCGCTGATGCCATTGTGTTGAGCCTGCCAACGACGACCGCTGATGCTGCCTCCCTGAGTGCTGCCGCCACACCGGTGTTACTGGCTGTAGTCATCGAGGATGTCGATCGAGTGACGGCCGCCACCTTGTCTGGCGATATTGCCTTGAGATACTCCTAATGCCACTCCGAGCTATGTATCATCCGAGCCGCACAGTTACATCTGTCTTGCTTTCGAAAGGCTCCATCATGCTCAAGGGTTTCAAAGATTTCATCCTCCGCGGCAACATCGTCGAACTGGCCATCGCGGTTGTCATCGGGACCGCCTTCACCGCCCTGGTGGGGGCCTTCACTTCCGCCATCATCGAACCCCTGATCGCCGCCGTCGCCGGCGCAGACTCCATCGGTCTCGGATTCTCGATCAACGGTCAGTTCGTTGATATCGGCGCTGTGATCAATGCCGCGATCACGTTCGCGATCACCGCCGCAGTCGTCTACTTCGTCTTCGTGGTGCCGATGAACAAGATCTCCGAGCGTCGCAAGCGCGGCATGCAGCCGGTCAACGCGGCACCGACCGATAGCGAGCTGCTGACCGAGATCCGCGATCTGCTCCGGGTGCAGAACGAAGGGCGCAAGAGTCTGTAATCAGCCTCCGTGAGGCGGCGGACGATTGGCGCGATACCAATCGTCCGCGGCGAAACTACCGCCCCCAGGCGACTCGAGATCGTCCTTGGTGTTCTCGGGCACTACCTCACCTAATATGCGATCAAGGGTCCGCTGATCCACAGCCG
>JBBSRY010000533.1:0-2684 GCA_038242595.1 Mycobacteriales bacterium | reverse complement strand
GAGACGATCCGATGGACTTACTTGCCCGATGCGATGCAAAGTCCGGTGAATTCAGCGATGTGCTCACTGCCGCCGACGATGTCGCTCTGCTCGGACCGACGTCCGGGTCGACCGGCATTCCCAAGATCACCATGCATTTCCACCGCGATTTGCTGGCCAACGCCGACACCTTTGCCCGCTATCTGCTCGAGCCGGTACCGGCGGACATCTTCGCGGGGTCCCCGCCATTGGCGTTCACTTTCGGCCTCGGCGGGCTGGTGGTGTTCCCACTTCGTTTCGGTGCCTCCACACTGCTCACCGAGAGAACCACTCCGGTGGAGTTGGCGCAGCTATGCCATGACACGGGTGTCACCGCTCTGTTCACCGCCCCGACCGCCTATCGGGCCATCATCAAGCAGGGCAAGGCTGACCTGCTGGCGGGGCTTCGGATCGGAGTATCGGCCGGGGAGCATCTCGCCGCCGATGTGTGGCAACAGGTCTTCGAAGCCACCGGGGTCCGGCTGGTGGACGGCATCGGCTCCACCGAGATGCTGCACATCTTTGTCTCGGCGGCCGGGGCTGACATCAAACCCGGCTGCACCGGGCGGGCAGTTCCCGGGTACCGGACCGCGGTGCTCGACGAGCACGGAAAGCCGGCAGGGGTGGGGGTCGCCGGCCGGTTGGCGGTGATCGGACCGACCGGATGCCGCTATCTGTCCGGGGATCGGCAGGCCAACTACGTCCAGGATGGATGGAATATCACCGGCGACATCTTCGAGATGGACTCTGATGGGTACCTGACTTACCACGCCCGCTCGGACAGCATGATCGTTTCCTCCGGCTATAACATCGGTGCACCGGAGGTGGAGGCGGCAATCAACAAGCATCCGCTGGTGCTGGAAAGCGCGGTGGTGGGCCGCCCCGATGCCGAGCGTGGATCGCTGGTCTGCGCTTTCGTGGTGCTCACCCCCGGAGCGGAACCGACTCCCGCGACTCGCAAGGACATCCAGGATTTTGTGAAGCAACAGATCGCCCCCTTCAAGTACCCGCGGGATATCCGCTTCATCACCGCCCTGCCCCGCAATCCCAGTGGGAAGCTGCAGCATTTCCGGCTCCGCGAAGAGCTGGCTGATGAAAACCCCAATGATTCCACGGCGCAGGCCGCTACCTCGAAAGACCGGACACACCAATGAGAATCGCCGTTGTAGGTGGGGGACCGGCCGGACTGTATTTCTCCGCGCTGATGATGCAGCTTGACCCCGCGCATCAGATCACCGTCTGGGAGCGCAATGCGGCCGACGATACCTTTGGCTTCGGTGTGGTGTTCTCCGATGAGACCCTCGGTGGCATCGAAAACGCCGACACCACGATCGCGGCCGCA
Organism: Mycobacteriales bacterium; assembly: GCA_038242595.1. Taxonomy (GTDB): domain Bacteria; phylum Actinomycetota; class Actinomycetes; order Mycobacteriales; family Nakamurellaceae; genus Nakamurella. Next base: position 1,324 of record JBBSRY010000533.1, on the reverse strand, counting down.
ATGGGAGCCAGCTTCGCTCGGTGGACCGACATCGATATCCACCGGAGCCGGCCGGATGGTTCCCGGGAGGTGGAAACGGTCGGCGGCCAAGGCTTCGCCGCCATGGCCCGCAAGGATCTGTTGGCGCTGCTCCAGCAACGCTGCACCGACCTCGGGGTCGAAATCAAATTCAGCACACCGGCACCGGACGTGGACGAACTGTCTGCCACCTACGACCTCGTCCTGGCCGGGGATGGCGTCGGCTCGCCGATTCGGCAGCGATTTGCGACCGAGTTCGGGCCGACCATCGAGCGCCGCGACTGTAAGTACATGTGGTTGGGAACAGACCTGGTTTTCGAGGCATTCGAATTCTTCGTCAAGCAGACCGAACACGGTGTCATGCAGATCCACGGCTATCCCTACTCTGATTCCGGCAGCACCTTCATCGTCGAGATGACCGAGAAGGTTTGGCGGGCCGCTGGTTTCGACCGAACCGAGAGTCAGGTGTTCGGGCCGGGGGAGAGTGACGAGTTCGCCATCGACCGCATCAGAGAGATTTTCGCCGAGGAGCTGGACGGCCACCGAGTCCTGGCAAACAATTCGAAATGGCTCAATTTCACCACCGTGCGCAACCGGAGTTGGCGGCGCGGCAATGTGGTCCTGATCGGCGACGCCGCGCACACCGCGCATTTCTCCATCGGCTCTGGCACGAAGTTGGCGATGGAGGATGCCCTGGCCCTGGCCGCCTGCCTGCATGAACACGGCAGCCTGGACGAGGCTGTCGACGCGTACGAAACGGAACGCCGTCCGGTGGGCGAGTCCACCCAGCGGGCCGCCCAAGCTTCCCTGGAGTGGTTCGAGAACCTGGGCCAATACATGGATCAGGACATGGTCCAGTTCTGCTTCAACCTGCTCACCCGATCCCGGCGGATCACCTATGACAACTTGAGGGTGCGCGATCCGGAGTTCGCCTCCCGAGTTGACCAGGCCTTCGCCCACGCGAACGGGTTGGACGAAGTACGACCCGCGATGCTCCAGCCATTCCGGTTGGGCGAACTAGACCTGATCAACCGGGTCGTTGTTTCTCCGATGGATATGTACGTCGCAACCAATGGTGTGCCTGGGGCATTCCACCTCGTGCACCTGGGGAGCAAGGCGCTGGGCGGCGTTGGTCTGGTGATGACCGAGATGGTCTGCGTATCACCAAAGGGTCGGATCACCCTGGGTTGCACCGGACTGTGGACTGATGAACAGCGCGACAGCTGGGCGGACGTGGTGAACTTCGTACATGCCAACTCCGCCGCCAAGATCGGCGTGCAGCTTGGCCACTCCGGTCGCAAGGGCT
>JBBSRY010000532.1:0-2691 GCA_038242595.1 Mycobacteriales bacterium | reverse complement strand
CGGTGGTATGCGCGATCCGCAGTTTCATCTGACTGGCCAGGGCGTGCGCCAGCAGATCTCGCCGTCGGGCCGTGGTGGCGGTGGCGTGAGGATTGACGATCAGCAGCGCGCGCATTGATTGATGAGCCTAAACGCTAGGTGCTGCGGGTTCGTAATCGTGCTGTCCAAGCCCCTGCCGACTTGTCGCCGGTGGTCACGGATCAGAGGCGGTCACTTCGTCGGGCTGATGGAGTTCGGGCGCACCGACCCGCCGGTACAAGGCTTAATCTGGGGGAGTGAGTGCCTCTGCAGAATTGCCTGACCAACAACCCATCTCGATCCCACCGCCACCCAGTGTCAAGGTGGCCGCCCTGCTGGCGGCTTTCGAAGCTGTCGGGGTGCTGGTGGTGGCCGGCACCGTGATTGCGGCTCGGGAGGATGCGGATCTGAAATGGGCGCTGGCCACCGCGGCCTACTTTCTGGTGCTGGCGGCACTGATTGCTGCGGTCAGTCGTGGACTTTTCCAGGGACGCCGATGGGCCAGGACGCCGGCCATCGTGATTAATCTGATCGTTCTGCTGGTCGGCTTCTACCTGGCGTTTCCCAGCGGCCAGTTGACGCCGGGGATCGCGATGATGCTGCTGGGCGGTGGCACCGTTGGCTTGTTGGTCAGCAGGCCAACCAGTGCCTGGGTCAGGAGCTTCCCGTCCCTATTCGGCGCAGAGTCTGATCAGTGAGCCGAAATACGCTCCAGCCATCCATCGCAATGGCCCCGAGAGATTTGTAGAAGTCGATCGACGGGGTGTTCCAATCCAACACCGACCATTCGACCCTGGCGTAGCCGCGTTCGCAGGCGATCTGGGCGAGTGTGACGAGCAGTGCTTTGCCAAGCCCGGATCCTCGCTGGTCGGGGTGCACGTAAAGGTCTTCCAGATAGATCCCGTGGACACCCTCCCAGGTGGAGTAGTTCAGGAACCACAGGGTGTATCCGACCACGATTTCATCGACGACGGCGACGTGACCGAAGAGTGCAGGCTTTTCGCCGAATAGGCTTCGCTCCAGCTTTTCCACTGTCAGATGGCACAGCTCTGGCAGCTTTTCGTACTCGGCAAGGTCATGAACCAACTGAACGACGGCCGGCAGGTCCTTTTTCTGGACGGGCCGAATGCGCGGGTCGTGCTGGGCAGGAATTACTTCGGACACGTCAGTGCTCTCCTACTCGAAAATTTTGGCGGTTGCTTGGTCGCCGGCGTCTAAGCCGGCTGATGCGGCAGAGCGACCAGATCGGGCACATTCGCGTGCTCGATGATCGGGTAATCATTGTGATCGCCCAACACGGTGATGGCCGCCGGGTCCAGCGCAATGCCTTGGCCGGCGGCCACCGGTAGATCGATCCAACGGACCGCGAGCACCCGGGAGATATGACCGTGGCAGACCAACGCCACATCGCCGGTCGCCAAGGCAGCCCTCGCCTTGTCCAGCACCCGGTCGGCTCGGCGGGCGACCTGCTGCGAGGTCTCCCCGTTCGGTCCCGGCCCGCCATCGCGAAAAACGGACCAGGTCGGATTCTGCAACCGGATCTGCGCCGTCGTCAGGCCCTCATAGTCGCCGTAGGCAAACTCGACGAGATCGTCCTCTGTGCCGGTAGTGGTCAGCCCGGCCAACTCGGCGGTGCGCTGGGCCCGCAAACGCGGGCTGACCAACACCGTCTTGGGTTTGATTCCGAGCCGGGAGAGTACCCAGGGGATCCGTTTGGCCTGTTCAACACCGTGTTCGGTCAGATCGATATCGGTGATCGAGGTGTGCCGGCCGGATTGGCTCCACTCGGTCTGACCATGACGAATCAACGCAATTCGGAACTGGGGCATCTGGGGTTCCTCACCGGAAATAGACCGTTGATGGGGCTGACTGGGGTTGCCGACTGTTACTGCTGTTCTCGCCGCAGGCTCTGTTCGTAGGCCCTGCAAATATCGTAGGAGGGCAGCAGTCCGGCGTCCTTGGCCTGAGCCAGCGTGGGAGCGGCTTCATCCTTGGCAGACAGGGTGAATTCCATGTCACTCGGCCAGGGCAGGGCCAGGGCAGGGTCCAGCGGGTTGATGCCGTGTTCACCACCGGGGTTGTAACCCGTCGAACACAGGTAGGTCAGTGTCGAATTGTCCTCCAGGGCCAAGAAACCATGCCCGAGGCCCTCGGCCAGATACACCGCGCGCCGATCCTTGGAATCCAGCAGTACCGCATCCACCGCGCCGAAGGTCGGCGAGCCCACCCGAATATCAACGATGACGTCCAGTACCGCGCCGGCCGGGCAGGTGACGTACTTTGCCTGTCCGGGAGGAACGTCGGCGAAGTGGATACCGCGTAACGTGCCGGCTCGGGAAACGCTCAGATTGGCCTGGGCCAGTGAAAGCCGATGGCCAACGGCCGCTTCCATCTCGGCGACCTTGAACCATTCCAGGAACAGCCCGCGATCGTCGCCGTGTTGTCGGGGGGTGAATTCGAATGCGCCCTTGACGGCCAATTCTCGAGTTTGCATGGGCAAAGGTTAACTGCTGGCCGGACAAGAATTTTTCCGGTCCATTCTGGCTGGGAGGTTACGCCGCCGGCCCGCCGTCCCTTCCCGATCCTGTCCGTGCTGCTGGGTCGACCTGACGATCGGCGATACCGGATTGGGATCGGACCCGAAGGTCGGTATTACCGGGGTGCACAGCCGCT
>JBBSRY010000531.1:0-2700 GCA_038242595.1 Mycobacteriales bacterium | reverse complement strand
GGGGAGGCCGCAGCTTTCCAACAGGTTGATCACTCGTCGCTCTCGGTCCGCCTTGGAGTACAGGTTGTGGACATTCATGCCCTCCTGCACCAGCGAGCCGATCTTCCAATAGGGGTTGAGCGAGGCGAGCGGGTTCTGAAAGACCAGTTGGGTCATGCGGCGGAACGGCTTTCGATCCTTCCGCTCAAGATTGGCCAAGTCGAAACGATCGACGCGAACCGTGCCGGCGCCGATGCTCTCCAGCCCGCAGATGATTCTGGCGACGGTGGTCTTACCGGAACCGGATTCACCGACCAATCCGAAGGTGCCGCCCTTTTCCACCACGAAGGTGACTCCGTCGACAGCACGGATTTCCGCACCCTTGGCATACATGCCGCGGCCCCCGCGGAAGGTGCGGTGCAGGTTGGCGACTTCAATGATCGGCGTTGTCATCGCGGCCCACCAATCGGGTGTATGCACCGGTAACGGTGGCCGCGTTCAATGGTCTCCGCCGGCAGTTCGGTACGGCATAGGGCGGTGGCGTGGTCACAGCGCGGATGGAATGTGCAGTAGGTGAGGTCACCAAGCACCCGGATTGGCGTACCGGGGATAGCGCGGAACGGCTTACGCTCCCCCAGCTTGGGCAAAGATTCCAGCAACGACTTGGTGTAGTGATGCTTGGGGGATGCGAAAAGCTCTTCGGTGGTGGCCTCTTCCACGATGACGCCACCGTAGAAAACGGCAACTCGGACACAGGTCTCGGCAACCACTGCCAGGTCGTGGGTGATGAGCATGACCGCCGCCTTGCGGTCCTTGGCGACCCGCTGGAGCAGGTCGAGAACCTGCAGTTGAATGGTGACATCCAGGGCTGTAGTCGGTTCATCAGCGATGATCAAGCGCGGATCTGAGATGAGAGCCATTGCTATCACCACCCGCTGGGACATGCCGCCGGATAGTTGGTGTGGATAGCTGTCGAAAACCCGCGCGGGGTCGGAGATGCCGACCTCGTCGAGCAACTCCAGGGCGCGCTCTTTGGCCTGGGCCTTCTTGATCGAAGTCCGAGCCCGTTGAACCTCAATGAGTTGATTACCCACCGTGTAGATCGGGTCCAACGCAGAGAACGGGTCCTGGAACACGAATCCGATCGATCCGCCGCGAAGCTGGCGCATCCGACTCGGGGATACCTTGGCCATGTCTTCGCCGCGGAGCAAAACCTCGCCCTCCTGCACGGCGCCGGCCGGGAGCAGTCCGATGATCGAGCGCGCAGTCATGCTCTTGCCAGACCCTGATTCGCCCACCACCCCGAAGAACTCTCCCTCGCGAATGGTGAAAGACACCCCGGTAACCGCATGGATGTATCCGATGCGGACATTCAGGTCCTTGACCTCAAGAAGCACTGGGGTCTGCCCCGTCTCGCTGGTCGCCGGTTGGTCCATCTTGGTGAGCGAGGGGCCGTTGTCGGTCAGCGACGAACCAGTCGATGACGAACCAGCCGATGCGACTCCGCCGCCGGTCGGCGGAGAATCCGCGCCGATAGATGTGGAACCCTCAGCTACCAAAGGGCTTTCGTCTTGAGGAGAACTGCCCGCCACTTCAGGTTTGCGCGTCATGAGCACCTCCATCCACTAGCGAACACCGGTCCGAAGCGGTCTGGCACGGTCTGGTCCGTGCGTGATGTGCCAAACACTAAGTCGGCGGTGGGCTATCGTCAAGCGATTCTCGGTAGCCACCCCCAATTGGCCAAAAAGTTATGGAAGGTTGCGCGAGTACGCGGAGTGATAATCTCCTGCATGTCCGAATCGATACAGGGAGGTAGTTCCGGTGTCAACGGATAATGGCGACTGGCTGAGCACACGGCACGAGTCCGTGTTCACCTACATTCAGAATGAAATCGGCGAAGGCCACTTGGCCGCCGGCGCGAAGCTCCCCGGAGAACGCAGTCTGGCTGCCAGCCTGGGCCTGAGCAGGGAGACCGTGCGCCTGGGGTTGCGGATGGCCGAGCAGGCCGGCCTCATTGTTCGTATCCCAACACGGGGGAGTTTCGTCGCGCCTCCCCGGGTGGACCAGGATCTTGGGCGGATGGAAACATTCGACAGCACCGTTCGGCACCTGCACATGAGCCCGTCTTATCATCCGGTGGGTGTCCAGCAGGTGCTGGCCGACCAGGACCAGGCCGAACGCCTCCAGGTGCCGCCCGGCGCTGCGCTGCTGTCGGTGGATGTCCTTGGTGTCGCCAGCGGCCTACCCCTGGCCTACTACAGTTCGCTGCTGCCGCCGCACGTCGTCGACAAACTACCGCCCGATGCGGGTTGGGGCACCGATGCCACCTACCAGGTCGCCGCCAACGCGCTGGGGCTGAGTGAGCTGGAGGTCGCTCAAGAATTCGAAGCGATCTCGATCTCCAAGGCAATGTCACAGCGGCTCCGCGTAAGCGCGAAGTCATCTGGATTCCGAGTCGTCAGCCTTTTCTCCCACCACGGCAAACCGATCGAACTGCGCACTGCCTGGTACCCGGGTAGTCGCTACCGATTCCGGGCGTCTCGAAGCGTTGACCTGCAGTAGAAGCCGCCAGGCGGGTTGGCCGTCCGTCGCCGCTGCTGGGTTCCGTGCCCCTCGAAACGTTGACCTTGCAGTAGATCAACGAGTCTGTGCGGTACTGCACCAAGCCCACGGTCTCTATCTGTTCTCTACAGGGAGGGAAGTGGCGAACTATTGTGCGCT
>JBBSRY010000530.1:0-2703 GCA_038242595.1 Mycobacteriales bacterium | reverse complement strand
GCCAGGGCCTCATCCTCGAGCTGGGCCGGCAGATAGGCCTGGATGACCGCTGATTCGGCAGTCTCGCGCTCAGCCAATTCGCTGCGGCCGGCAGCGGCGAAGGCCTCAGCGGATTCTTTGCGCTTCTTCACTTCTCGCGCCAGCACCGCCATTGTCTCCGGTTCGGACAGCTCACGCGCGGTGGACCCGGAGACCTCCTCGTTGGTGATCGCGGACAGGACCATGCGCAGGGTGCCCTTCTTCAGCTCGTCACGAGCCTTCATCGCCGCCGTCAGATCGGCCCGCAGTTGCACCTTCAAATCGCTCATTTTTCGTCCCTCGTTTTCCGGTCTGCACTACGCCTCCGGTCGGTAAGTCAGGTTAGTCGCGTCGGGTGCGGCGAGCATCACCCATTAAGTCCAAGGGCCTACCGGGACGAATTGTTCGGCGTCGAGCCGGTCGCTGCGGCGTAGACCGTCTTGCGATTGAGGTTATGCCGGGCAGCCACCTCGTCCACCGCATCGCGGCGACTACGACCGGCGGCAACGATCTCTTCCACCTCGACGGCCAGTTTCGCTTCATCCGGGGCCTGGGCACCAGATCCGTCATATCCCTGGACGACCAGGGTGATTTCGCCGCGGAGTCCTTTTCTCGCCCAGATGGCCAGCTCCCCCAACGGCGCCCGGCGCACCTCCTCGTACGTTTTGGTGAGCTCTCGGCACAGGGCGGCCGGTCGATCGGCGCCGAATGCTGCGGCCATCGCCGTCACACACTCGCCGATCCGATGAACTGATTCGAAAAACACCATGGTGCGGGGCTCGGTGGCCAGCTCGGCAAACACCCGGCGCCGCTCCCCTGGTTTGCGCGGTGGGAACCCTTCGAAAGTAAAGCGATCACTGGGCAGCCCGGACAGCGCCAGCGCGGTGATCACCGCGCTCGGTCCGGGAACGCTGGTCACCAGCAAGTCGGCCGCGGCAACCGCCGACACCAGCCGGTATCCGGGATCCGATACCGACGGCATCCCGGCGTCTGTGACCAAAACCACCGTCTTTCCATCGGCGATCCGCTCGACCAGAGCCGGAGTCCGCGCCGACTCAACCGCCTCATAAAAAGAGACAATTTTCGCCGTCACGGTAATTCCTAGATCAGAAGCCAACCTGAGCAGCCGCCTGGTGTCCTCGGCGGCGATGATGTCGGCGTCCTGAAGTGCATTGACCAGACCGGGAGAGGCGTCGCTGATTCGGCCCAGCGGAGTGCCGGCCAATACCAATCGCCCGATTGTGGGCGGGGAGGCAGGGAGTTCGGCACCGGTGGTCACCAGCTCACCCTACGATCTTGGTTATGACTGTCCTCGCCCCCGCTGTCTTACCTGACGGCGATGCCGACGTTGACGTTGACGGCGAAGCGGCTCAGGAGTCGGCGCCGACCGTCACACAGGACGCCGTAGATCCGGCCGACTCACTGGTCCCCATCGGTGAAACACCGGCCATCACCCCACCGGTGAAGCCCTCGAAGTTGCTCAACTCGCCGATGCCGACCGATGTCGGACGCGGCTGGCTGGTCACCGGGATTCTCACGCTGATCGCCGTCATGGTGCGGTTCTGGCAACTCGGTTACCGCACCGACGGCGGCACCCCGATCTTCGATGAGAAGTACTACTCCTTGCATTCCTGGCAGGTACTGCTTAATGGCGGTTACGAGGACAACTACGCCTACGGCGTCGTGGTGCACCCGCCGTTGGGTAAGCAGATCATCGCCATTGGTGAGTGGCTCTTCGGTTACAACGGCTTCGGTTGGCGCTTCGCGACCGCGGTGACCGGGGTGCTCTGCGTTTTTCTGGTGGTGCGGATTGTTCGGCGGCTGGCCCGGTCCACATTCATCGGCGCCATCGCCGGCATTTTGCTGATCTGCGACGGGGTGTCCCACGTCCAATCCCGGACCGGTTTGCTGGACATGATCCAGGCCGGCTTTGTGGTGGCCGGTTTTGCCTGCATCATCGCCGACCGGGATTGGATGCGAAACCGATTGGCCGCCGCGGTTGCCGACGCAACGATCTTGATCAGCAAATACGGTCCCCGGGTCGGCGCCCGCTGGTGGCGTTTTTCCGCCGGGGTGCTGTTCGGGTGCGCCGCCGGGGTCAAATGGTCCGGCGTCTACTGGGTTGCCGCGTTCGGCATCATCACCGTCATCTGGGACATCACCGCACGGCGCAGCGCCGGGATCTCCCGGTCCACCACCGCCGTCGTCCGCCGTGATTTCCTGCCCGCGCTGTGGGCGATGGGGGTGGTGCCGGTCCTGGTGTACGTCGGCAGTTGGTGGGCCTGGTTCGCCTCCGAAACCGCCTGGGCCAGGCACCTTTACAACAACCCGCTCAAGTCATTCTGGGAATGGCAAAAGCAAATGCTGGCCTTCCACTCCAAGCTGGTCACCCCGGAAGTATTCGCCGATCGGCATCCCTGGGAATCCAAACCATGGTCCTGGCCGATGAGCACCCGACCGGTGCTCTACTACGTCAGCGGCGGCGCCGACGCCACCGGCTGCGACGGGGTCACCGACTGCGCCAAAAGGATCTTCCTGGTCGGCACCCCGACGATGTGGTGGCTGGCGTTGCCGGTGCTGTTGTGGGCAATGTGGCGCATCATCGGCCGGCTGGACTGGCGCTACGCCGCTGCGGTGGCGGCCTACGCCGCCGGGTACCGGCCATGGTTGTTCAACCACGAACGG
>JBBSRY010000529.1:0-2723 GCA_038242595.1 Mycobacteriales bacterium | reverse complement strand
CCGCCCTCGCAGGTGTGGTTGTAGACCACATCCAGCACCAGTTCGATGCCGGCGGCATGCAGGGTGTCCACCATCGCGACAAACTCGTCCAATTCGGCGCCATTGTGACTGGCGTATTTCGGATGCGGCGCGAAATAGGAGAGCGTGGAGTAGCCCCAGTAATTGTGTCGTTTGGTGGCCACCAAACCTGGTTCGGTGGAGTGCGCATGAACCGGCAGTAGTTCCAGGGTGGTGACGTGAAGCGACTGTAGATGCTCGATGACGGCAGGGTGGGCAATACCGGCGTAGGTGCCACGCAGTTGCGGCGGGACGGCCGGCAGCAGTCTGGTCAGACCCTTGACATGGGCCTCGTAGAGCACGGTGTGCTCCCAGGGCACATTCGGACCGGGCCGGGGTGGTTGATGCGGCGCTGTGACGATTCCCAGCGGTGCGAACCCGGCGCTGTCGACGCCGGGAGTGGACACCACCTGCAGGTCGTAATCCACCGTGTCGACGCGACGGGCGTACGGATCGAGCAGCAATTTCGACGGATCAACGCCGTGCACCCGATAGCCGTAGCGCTGGCCGGCCCCGACCCCTGGCACAAACCCGTGCCAGACCCCGTAACTGCGTTCACTCAGTTCCCATCGCTGCTCGGCCCCGCCGGCATTGACCAGGCACAGCTCCACGAGCGCTGCCTGATCAGCGGTGACAGCGAAATACGTGCCGTCCGGGGTCAGTGTCGCACCGAGCGGAAAGGGCCGGCCCGGAAACGGTGTCGGCGCGGCGATTCGGTCGAAGTCGGGACCGCTGGCAGAGACCGATATTCCATTCGGGAGCATGGAATCGATTCTTACCGACCGATACGAGGATTCCTAACCGTGGTGCCGCTGCAGAACAATCGTTGCGGATGCGGGACAATGCAGGGGTGACTTCGATACCCGCCGCTGCCAGTCCCGTATCGCCCGTAGATCCGTCTCCGTTCCGGGTATCGGTGGTACCCGGGCCCAATTCGGTCCTCCATCTCAACGAGGTGACCGTTCGGCGCGGGAGCACGCTCCTTTTGGACAAGGTCAGCCTGGACATTCAGGTGGATCAGCGATGGGTCATCCTGGGGCCCAACGGCGCCGGCAAGACGACCTTGTTGCAGATTGCGGCGGCTCAGATGCACCCGACCTCCGGGCGCGCCCATGTCCTGGGCGCAAGACTGGGCGCGGTCAACCTCGCCGATATCCGGCCGTCGATCGGTATCTCTTCGGCGGCACTGGCCGCGCGGGTGCTTGGCAACGAAACTGTGCTGGACGTGGTGGTGTCGGCCGGTTACGGGCAAATCGGCCGGTGGCGCGAATCCTACGATGAACTTGATTTCGGTCGGGCCAAGGAACTGCTCGAAGCCATGGGCATGCTCACATTCGCCGACCGGCAGTACGGAACGCTGTCCGAGGGCGAGCGCAAGCGGACCTTGGCCGCGCGAGCATTGATGACCGACCCGGAACTGCTGCTCCTGGACGAACCCACCGCGGGCCTGGATCTGGGCGGACGAGAGGATCTACTGCGGCGCCTGGATCTGCTGGCGGCTGATCCGGCGGCCCCAACCACCATTCTGGTCACCCACCACGTGGAGGAAATCCCGATTGCCTTCACCCACATACTGCTGCTGAGAAAGGGCAAAGTGGTGGCAGCCGGGCCGGTTTCGCAGGTGTTGACGCAGGACAACCTGTCGCAAACATTCGGGCTGCCGCTGCAATTGGCTACCAGGGATGGCCGCTACTTCGCGCACGCGAACTATTCCTGACCGCAACTTTTTTCACCGGTCGATACGACGTCGTTTCACCCCACATGGGCTATCAATTCACCGCCGAGAATGTCGCATTCCTGGTCAGCGCGGCCGGCCAGGACGCCTGCTCGCAGTTCGACTATCTGCTGATCACCGAGCGAACCCTCCTGGCCGATCTGACGGTGCTGCGTAAATTCTCCGCTGCCCATGGCGCGGCGATCGGTGAGACCATCAGATTGCGTCGCAAATCGGTCCAGAAACTCGGACCGGATTCAGCCGGTTGGCTGCTGACTGATGAGGCGCTGCAGCAGGCTTCGCCGCAGCCGGTGGCGCAGCACCGGGCTCGCCGGTTGGCCGGGATCGGGGTGCATGACCTCACCTGTTCGATCGGCGCCGATCTGGTCGAGTTGGCCAGAACGGCGCCGATTGCCCTCGGGTCGGATCTGGACCCGGTCCGGGCCGCGATGGCGCAGCACAACATGCGCGCATCCGGTGTCAACGGGCCGGTGGCGGTCGCCGATGCCCTGCGCCCGGTGTCGAGAACACTATTGCCGTATGCCGATCCGTCCCGCCGGGACAAAACGGGAAGCCGGATTCTGTCGGTGGACACGCTACCGCCGGTAGCGGATCTGGACCGCGCGTGGGCTCATCGGCCGCCGGTACTGAGGCTGCCACCCGGGATCAATTACGACCTACTGAGCCGGCCGGGCGAGGTTGAGATCGTCTCCCTGGACGGGTCGGCCAGGGAGGCGGTGTTATGGCCGAGCGAGTTGGCCCAGGTCGCCCGGCGGGCAACCGTATTGGTCTCCGGCGGCGACGGTTACCGGCTCACGAACGCTGATTCCGATGAGTGCACCGTTGCCGATGCGGGGGACTGGATTGTCGATCCCGATGCCGCCGTGGTCCGAGCGCACCTGGTGCGGCATTTTGCCGCTCGACACCAATTGTGGCAATTGGATCCGCACCT
>JBBSRY010000528.1:0-2738 GCA_038242595.1 Mycobacteriales bacterium | reverse complement strand
TCCGTCGATGTGCGCGACCACTCCGTGAACCTTGTCGATCTGCTTGATCGCCTCCTGCAACTGGGAGTCGAGGACGGTGCGGTCGGTGACGACAATGACCGAGTCGAACACCTTCTCATCGGCGGCGTTGTGCAACCCGGAGAGCCGGTGAGCCAGCCACGAAATGCTGTTCGTCTTCCCGGAGCCCGCCGAATGCTGGATCAGATACTTGTGGCCGGGACACTCGGTGCGGGCAGCGGCAACAAGGCGGGTGACGACCTCCCACTGGTGATACCGAGGGAAGAGCATCGTCTTCTTCCGCGACTTCTTCCCAGTGATCGGGTCTACGCTGTCGCGGATCTCCAGATGCATGAACCGGCCAAGAATGTCCAGCCATGTATCGCGTGCAAGGATCGTCTCCCACAAGTACGCGCTCGGCGAGCCCTCAGGGTTCGCGGGATTGCCCTTGTGGTGGCTGTTGCCGCGGTTGAACGGCAAGAAGACGGTGCGCGGCCCGGCTAGCTTGGTGGTCATTTCCACCTCGCTGTTGGAGACCGCGAAGTGCACCAGCGCACGCGATCCGAACGACAGCAGTGGTTCGCCATTCGGGAGTCTGTTGTTTTTGTACTGCAGGACCGCGTCGGTGATGTTCTGGGTGAAATCGGTCTTGAGTTCGGCAGTGGCAACAGGTAACCCGTTGACGAAGAACACAAGATCGATACTGTTGTTGCAGCGGGCCGAATAGTGGACCTGCCGCATCACCCGCAGCCGCACCTTCGCGTACTTCTCAGCGGTGGTGGTATTCAGCGTGGTGTTCGGCGCGAACTGGCACATCGAAAACTTGGCATTGATGTGCTTGAACCCCCGCCGCAGCACCGACAGGGTGCCGCCGTCCTTATCGGGTTCGGCATCGAGTGTCTTCGCCAACGCCTGCAACACACCGTGCTTGGCTGTCTTCAACGAAGAACCCGTCAGACCTGGTTTTAGGTGCTTGGCCAACTGCTCGGGCTGGGTGTCGGCGAGCCACCCGAACACGTCCTCGGGAAACAACGCCAGTTCCCGGTCGTAACCGGAGTCGTTGGTCGAGTACCGCCAACCGTGGGCGGCCAGGTGCTCGCAGATCTCCGCCTCGAACACGGACTCGTGATGCTGTGCCATCAGAAGACCACCGATTCCACATCGGTGGTCGACAGGCCTTCGCTTTTGATCGTGGCGTTCAGCTGCGCCTCTTCTATGTGATTAAGATCCTGACCGGCGGCGTTCTTCCACGAAGTGCGGCCATTGTTGCTGCCCCCGACGAGGGCACAGCCTGCTGCGGACGGGCTGGGGAAGAGATGGTCCTTCACGAAAACTAGCCGCCCGCTCTTGACCTCGATTACTCCTTGCTGGCGCAAGGCTTCCCGCTGACTCCTGGTCGACGGCGTCACTGAAGGACGAAAATCTGGGCGGCCTGTAGAACCCGATTTCATCAACAGGCCCTCCGAGGTTTGATATCCCGTCGCGTCACATCCGGCCTCCCTGAAGAACAACAGCTCCTGCGGGGGATCGCCGGGATCGCCGCCGCTGGCCGGGATAGAGATGGGTGGCTGAACGGGCTCAAGGATCGGTGCGCCCAAGGTGGCAAGCAGCACCGCGATTGTGTCGAGGAACTCGCGGCAGTCTGCCTCCAGCGGCTCCGGCGTGAAGGGGTTCGACGCCCGGTTGCCGTTCGATAGCGCATATCGCCCCGCCCTGGTGGCCCGGTCGATCGAGAGCCATTCCAGGTACGCCACATGCGTGGAGGTCCACTCGTTGGTCAGCGATACCGCTACCATGGCCTTCGTCCAAAAGTCCTTCGACTTGTGCTCCGTGAGGCGCTCGCCGACGTTGCCTGTTTGGCCAATATAGGCCTGCGCGGTTTCGTCGCCATCCGGACCGAAGAGATAGTAGACGCCCACTCTGGTCGCTTCCGGACGCTTGAGAAACTCGCGCAACAACGAGCGAGGCACCTCGAACACCCGAACCGTCCGGGTCGTCAAGCTCGCCACCCGAATCCCCGCTGGATTACCCGACGGAAGGTAGATCTGGATCGTCTGCGCCCGCACCATAACTACGCCGCACCCCTTACATCAATCTTCCCCGTTACCGCAGACGTGATCAACGCTGCGCGGTACTCCCGCAGCGTTCCGATCATCTCCGAGGCCTTGTCGACCAAGGCATCGATTTGAGCGCACCGCATGTCCAGGAAATCGACAATCTGGGTCTGTTCTGACACTGGTGGCAACCCGATTGCCATGGCACGGAAGTCATTGATCGAAAGGTTTTGCATGCTGGAACTTGCGCCGACACATCCCGCCGCGATCTGCGACCTGTAGACATTCGTCCGAGTCCAGTAGTACACAAACTCGGTGTCCGCACCCTGGAACGAAACCTGCCATAGTTTGTCCGAGAGGTACAGGGATTCGATCGATTCTGCCGCGTATCCGGTGGACCCCACCAACAGCGGGGTGTTAGCTCTGTTGACGATCAAACTGCCCGCCTGGACAGGGCACGAGACTCGGTCACGATCTGAATCGATGACCGTTTTGTTTGCCTCCGCAATGAACCTGCCACTTGACACGGAGCTGGTCTTGAGAACGCCGACTTCGCCGCCGACGGCGGGAATATCGGCACCATTGACGCTGGTGCCAGAGTCAACAGCGGCAACTACATCCTTCAGCCGTCCTGGCGTCCAGTGCGCCGGAATGTTACCCAGCCATTCCACACCGGAGTCCTTCATT
>JBBSRY010000527.1:0-2745 GCA_038242595.1 Mycobacteriales bacterium | reverse complement strand
TCCCTCACTCGAAAGATGTGTCTCAACAATTCTTCCCTACTCACAGTAAAAAATAACGCACGCCAATGCGGTAATTATTCACCACATGGTTCTTGGTCACATCATCTTTTGGAGTAAGTGTTCGAGGTCGGGTCGACAACCCTGCAAGCGCTGCGGCCGCCAACGTCAAGGCACTGTGCTTGAACTACCGTCGAGGCCGCACCAACTGCAACACTTCCTACATTCACAAACCGCATCGCGAGGTAGACCCGTGCAAGATCGAATCCCATC
The DNA here is from genome assembly GCA_038242595.1 of Mycobacteriales bacterium. Classification (GTDB taxonomy): domain Bacteria; phylum Actinomycetota; class Actinomycetes; order Mycobacteriales; family Nakamurellaceae; genus Nakamurella. The sequence continues at coordinate 2,475 of JBBSRY010000527.1, read as the reverse complement.
TGCCGCCTCCCTGGAACCCATCGAACGGGCATCGACCGACGAGCTCCAAGCCCTGCAACTCGCGCGGCTGCAAACCACCGCGGGACTCTGCTACCAGAATGTGCCGCACTATCGAGCGGCTTTCGACGCCAACGGTGTGCACCCGGACGACATCCGTGAGTTGTCCGATATCTCGAAGCTGCAGTTCACCGGCAAATCCGACCTGCGCGACAACTATCCATTCGGAATGTTCGCCGTTCCTCGCCAGCGGGTGTCGCGCATTCATGCCTCCTCCGGGACGACCGGAAAGGCGACCGTCGTCGGCTACACCGCCGAAGACATCACGACGTGGGCCGGTCTGATGGCTCGCAGCCTGCGGGCGGGCGGAGTGCGCCCCGGCGACCGTGTCCACGTCGCCTATGGTTACGGCTTGTTCACCGGCGGTCTTGGCGCTCATTATGGCGCAGAGATGTTGGGCTGCAGCGTGATCCCGATCTCGGGTGGTATGACGGCACGGCAGGTCACCTTGATCCGCGATCTGGAGCCGGCCGTGATCATGGTGACCCCCAGCTACATGCTGGCAATCATCGACGAGATGGAACGCCAGAACATTGATCCGGCTTCCACCTCATTGCAAGTCGGTGTCTTCGGAGCTGAGCCGTGGACGAATGATATGCGGGCCGAGATGGAGCGCCGACTCGATCTTCATGCTCTCGATATCTATGGGCTGTCCGAAGTGATGGGCCCCGGTGTGGCCATGGAATGTGTGGAGACAAAGGACGGTCTGCATATCTGGGAGGATCATTTCTACCCGGAGATCATCGACCCGACTACCGGACAGGTGCTCCCGGATGGCCAGGAGGGCGAGTTGGTCCTGACCTCGCTGACACGACAGGCAATGCCAGTGATCCGTTATCGGACCCGAGATCTCACCAGGCTGCTACCGGGGACAGCGCGCTCGATGCGCCGGATCGAAAAGATAACCGGCCGCACCGACGACATGATCATTCTGCGCGGGGTAAATCTGTTCCCGACCCAGATCGAAGAACTGATCTTGCAGATTCCGGCGCTGTCGCCACATTTTCAATGTGTGCTGCACCGGCAGAACGGACCCATGGATGAGATGACGGTTCGGGTAGAACGTCGTGTCGAGACCACCGCAACTCAGGCGGATGCGGCCATGTCCAGTTTGCAGACCCTGGTCAAGAACGTCATTGGGGTAAATGTCGGGGTGCGCGTACTCGAGCCCGAAGGCGTCGAACGTTCGGCCGGCAAGATGCGCCGGGTTGTCGATCAGCGTCCAGTCCGCTGATCGAAACCGCTAGATCGCGAAGACAGGGTTCAAAACGGGACGACAGGGTTCAAAACGGCGGGATAGGACTCAGGTGGCTCGGTTATTTGTGGGTCCGCAAACCGTCAAAGACCAGCCTGCAGAGGGTGTTTCCCAATTCAGTCGCGGGAAATTCGCTGGTCGGCTTGAGCCATTCGGTCATCGAATTCACGGTGCCAAATATCAACCTGGCGACAATGGCGGGGTCCAGATCGGGGCGCAACGCGCCATCGCCGACAGCTTCCTTGACCAACTCGGTGACCAGCTGATCGAGGCGGCGCCGTCTGATCAACGCCTGTCTTTCGATATCGCTATTACCGCGGACCCGGAGCAACAAAGTCACGAAGGGCAAACGGTCCACCAGGACCTGGATACTTTGCCGCAGCAACAACTCGAGACGCTCGACGGCCGGAGCTGGTGAGCTCCGGATTGCGGTTGCGGCATCTTCCAGCCCGGTCAGCGCCTGATCCAGCGCAAGACGGAGAAGTTCTTCCTTGCTTTCGACGTGGTGGTAGATCGAGGACTTCCCAATGCCGAGGCGGGCCGATAGGTCTTCCATGCTGTTGCCGTCATAACCGCGTTCGTTGAACACCTCAACAGATGCAGCCAGAACCGAGGTCAGATCATGCCCTGGACGTCCACGCCGACGACCTGGTGTGCTCACGGGTGAACAATACCGCTCGATGAGGCCCGGAGCGTTGACTCCCATCGCCCGTCCAGCGCATAATTAGTAAACGAACAGACGGTCGGTTATTCGCTTGGGAGGATGTTGTGACAGTGCTGTCCAGCTACATCGGCGGTAAGTGGGTCTGCCCCAGCGGCGACGGAATCGCCATTCACGACGCGGTGACAGGTGAGGAAATTGCCAGGCTTTCCACCGCGGGCATCCAGATGGCCGCCGTGCTGGACCACGGGCGCAGCGTTGGCGGACCCGCTCTGCGAGCGTTGACCTTTCACCAGCGGGCCGCCTTACTCAAGGCGCTGGCCTCCTACCTGCGCGAACAACGCGACGAACTCTATGCCGCATCGGCCCGAACCGGCGCCACCAGGGGCGACTCGATGTTCGACGTGGATGGCGGTCTGGGGGTGCTGTTCACTTATGCGAGTAAGGGGCGCCGGGAACTGCCCAGCGACTCGGTACTGCTGGACGGGCCCGTCGAACCCCT
>JBBSRY010000526.1:0-2754 GCA_038242595.1 Mycobacteriales bacterium | reverse complement strand
GAACCGGTGGTCCTGCTCTCCACTCCGGAAGGCGAAAACCGGGCGTGGCGGCTCTACCGACGCATCGGTTTTGCTGACGTCATTCGCAATCACCACTTCGCCGGCGATCCACGACCGTTTGCGATCCTGGGTCGTTCGCTGCCGATCGGCCTCGGCTAGACCAGCCGAGAGGAGATCTCACCCGCGTTGAGCAACCACCTGAGTTGGGCCGATCCACGTCACTGACGTGCCACCCTGGCCGGTACAACTACAGCTTGGCCAACAGCTCTCGCAGCGTGTCAAGGCCCATCCCGCCCATGTTGAGTGCTGCCATGTGGAAGGCCTTGAGGTTGAAGTCATCGCCGTGTCGTTCGCGGGCGGCCGCCCTGGCCTCCAGCCAGACCCGCTCACCCACCTTGTAGCAGGGGGCCTGCCCCGGCCAGCCGAGGTATCGGTCGATTTCATCTCGGCTGTGCGCCGGGTCGGAGATGGTTCGGGTCAGTAGGAATTCAAGACCCAGTTCGGGGGTCCAGGTCTGGCCCTCGTGGAACGCGGTGCCAACCGGGATTTCCAGTTCCAGGTGCATACCGATATCCAGCACCACGCGCGCCGCGCGAAATAACTGGTCGCTGAGCATGCCGAGCAAATTACCGTTATCGCTCAAGTACCCGAGTTCTCGGACCAGTCGTTCCGAGTACAGCGCCCAACCCTCGGCATGGCCGCTGGTGGCGGCAATCATTCGCTGAAAATCGTTGAGGGTGTCGCGTCGATAAACCTGAAGTCCCAGCTGTAGATGGTGCCCGGGGACGCCTTCGTGATAGACGACGGTCATCTCGCGCCAGGTGCTGAATGTCTCCCGGCCCGGTTCGACCGCCCACCACATCCGCCCCGGCCGAGAGAAGTCATCACTGGGGTGGGTGTAGTAAGCCCCGACACCGCCACCCGGCGGCGCGATCAGACATTCGATGGTTTGCATCTTCTCCGGGATATCGAAGTGGCTGCGGCCAAGCTCCTGAACCGCTCGATCGGCCAGTCCCTGCATCCAGACCCGCAGACCATCGTGCCCCTGAACCTGATAGGCCGGATCATTGTCGAGTTGCTCGGCGACACCGGCCGGGGTGAGGTCCGGGTTGATCCGGGCCGCCACCTCGATGAGTTCGGCCTCAATCGAAAGGAACTCCTGCCAGCCCCACCGATAGGTTTCGGCCAGATCCAGATCCGCACCGGTAAACGCCCTGGATGTCAGTGCATACACCTGAGCACCGACAGCGTCCTTCGCCGGCGCTGTCACCGACAATTCGGTGCGAAGAAAGATCGCGAAATCACCGAAGACGGAATCGGCCAGATCCGCGCCTTCGCTCAGCATTGCGCCCAATTCACCAGGGCGGTGAGCTGATTCGGCCATCGCACTGAAGAAGCCGGGACCGTCGCCTCCTGAGTAGACGTCGCATTGGTCAGCGCACTTGCGGACCTGGCGCAGCGCCGGTGTCTGACCGCGGGCGGCCCCATGACGCAAACTTTCGGCGTAGCCGGCCAGCGCTTGGGGTACAGCGGCCATCCTGGCGGCGATCGTCGACCAGTCATCGTCGGTTTCCGTCGGCATCGCATCGAAGATCATCCGGATCTGCTGCAACGGTGAAGCGAGCACATTCAGGTCGGCATGACGAAGACCGGCTTCGTACATGTCGACGTCAACCTGCAGCCGCTCGATCAGTACCGCCTGCGCAACGATGTCCGACTCCCCTTCCAGCACAACATCTTTCGCCGCGGAGATCGTCCGTACGGCCAGGTCGTTGACTTTGGCCAGACCGGCGGGTGAGAAATCATCGAGTCGGTGATGATCACCGGGCAACCCGCTCAGAGTGGCAAAAGTCGGACTCAGCTGGAGCAGATCGACTACGTACTGGTCGGAGATCTCGGTGATGGTCGTCATCGCTCGACGTTACCGTGCGCGAATCTGGTTGCCCGAGGGTGGCATCGACTCGGGCCTAGTCACTGGGCTTGTTCGCAGGATTCGACCCGGTGGAATCGCCGGACCTGATGCTGCTGCCGGTCTGGCCATTCTCCGGGCCCTCATCGACTTTTTTGGCGCCTGGAGTCTTGCGGTCATCGACGGTGACTGCGATATCGGCAACTGTCGGTTCGTGCAGACCGAATCGGCCAGCCCGGTGGCACCGTTCTGGTTGTCCGGGGCCCGGTCACGTCGGTAGGCGGCCCGGACCACCAGGTGGGCGGAGATCGGCGCTGTCACAAACTGGAGTACCACGATCAGCACGAGCAATCCGATGACCCGATCCGTAGACCCACACCTAACGTCATCAACATGATGCCCAGAACCTGCGGTTTGGTCGCCGCGTGGATTCGGCTCATCATCGACATCCGAGACGTCGGACGGGGTCACCACCCGAGGCAGCAACTGCGCCCCTGATCTTGTGGGCTGCCGATGGCCGGCTCGATCGGTGCGCCATGACCGCAGCCGCACTATCAGACAATGCCGACCACGACCACATCCGAACGGATGAGGATCTGGTCAGCGCCTGCATAAATCTCCCGGTCTCCTGATGGTTGAGCCTGATTCTACGATGAATCTTGACCTCGTCTTTTACCTGCGACGTCAGTCCGCGCACCGGCTGCACCGCTGACACCCATCCCGGCAAGGAGCCAAAAGCGTTGTGACACAGCATAGTTTCAGTTCTGCGCTGCCGAACTCACGGCCTCGACGATCGCCGACGATGAGGTGGATTCCACTTCGCCAGATCTGGACTCTGTCTCACG
>JBBSRY010000525.1:0-2766 GCA_038242595.1 Mycobacteriales bacterium | reverse complement strand
TATGCCGGCGCAGGCATCATGCTCTATGACATCTTCGGGCTCAAGGGCAAGGGTGTACCGCGGCACAAACACTTCACTCGCCGCGGGGTGATCAAACGGGCCCCTTCATTCGACCCGGATGTCATCACGGGGGGTATCGAGTACTTCGATGTCCGAATGGATGATGCCCGGCACACCCTCGCTGTCGCCCGGACCGCAGCCGGCCTCGGCGCCAAAGTTCTGGTCCAGGCCCCGGTGGTCGGCTTCCTCAAAGAAGGCGACAAGGTCGTCGGCGCCACCATCAAGGACACCCTGACCGGCGAAACCCACGACATCAGGGCTCGCTCGGTGATCAATGCGAGCGGAGTCTGGTCGGCCGATCTGCAGCAACTTGCCGGCGCCAACACGTTCAGCATTCAACCGGCCAAAGGCATCCACCTGCTATTGCGCAAGGACGCCATCGACTCCGAAACGGGTCTGCTCGCGCCGGCGACCGACTCGGTCATCATTGCCCGCAAATGGTGGGATTACTGGCTTGTCGGCACCACCGATACGCCGTGGGAGGGGGATGCGAATAAACCGGTCGCCGACCGTGAAGATGTGCAATATCTGCTACGCGAACTGAACCATTTCCTGAAGAAGAAGATCACCGCCGATGACGTACTCGGCGTCTTCTCCGGATTGCGCCCGCTGCTCAAGCCGGTGAATGACGACAAGGGCGCCACCTCGGCGATCTCCCGCGATCACTCCGTCATTCAGGGGCCGGCCGGGTTTGTCACCATCGTCGGCGGCAAATACACCACCTATCGCCGGATGGCCGCGGACGCGGTCAAGGGCGCCGTCGAGGCCGCTGCCCTCGCTGGACATCCGATCAACGGTGGCAAAGCGGTGCCGCAGTCCCCCACCGCGACATTGCCATTGATCGGGGCCGCCGGATGGTCGGCGCTACAGAACCGAATCTCAGCGCTGGCCGGTGAAACCGGGTTGAGCCCACATCAGGTCGAGCGCCTTTTGACTCGGTACGGCGATCGGATCAACGAGGTACTGGCGCTGGCCCAGAAACCGGCCGATGCCCAGCCGAACCCGGACTGGGCCGGCTATCTTCCGGTCGAATTGATGTACGCGGTCCAGTCCGAGGGCGCCGTGACCTTGGGCGATGTGTTGATTCGGCGAACCCATCTGTCCATTGAATTGCCCGACGGCGCCCACCATGCTGCGCCGGATATTGCCCGCCTGCTGGCGCCGATCACCGGTTGGGATGAAGACGAGATCGATTCACAGGTCAACAGTTTCAATACCGAAATTGCCGCCGAACGGGCCGCGCTGGAATCGGTGCGAGCGTGACCGAGTACGCCGGCGTCATCTTCGATATGGATGGCGTGGTCGCCGACACCGAGCACTACTGGGACCAGGGCTGGACCGAGTTCGCGGCCAGATACGGCAAGGACTGGACGCATCAGGACACCATGAGTCTGCAGGGACTCTCGGTCGGCGAGTGGTCGGCCAAACTGGCTGCGATGTCCGGGGTCTCGGAGAAATCGCAGGAAGCCGCCGACTACTGCATCGATCTGATCGTGACCGCAGTCCGGGAGGGGCGCGCGCCGTTGTTGCCCGGGGCGCGGGAACTGATCGCTGCTGCTGCGGCAGTGGTACCGATCGGCATGGCCACCTCGTCGGCGCGCCCGATCATCGATGAACTCCTTGCCCACCACGGACTTTCCGAGGTATTCGCGGCCACAGTTTCCAGTGCCGAGGTGTCGCGGGGTAAACCATCTCCGGATGTCTATCTGGAGGCCGCCAAACGCATTGGTATCGAAGGTAGACCCGGCATCGGCATCGAGGACTCCGGCAACGGGATCCGGGCCGCCCACGCCGCCGGTTTGCATGTGATCGCGATCCCGAATCCGCAGTACCCACCGGCCGCAGCCGCTTTGGCATTGGCCGACTATGTGGCCGCCGACCACGCAGATGCGCTGGTCTACCTGAAGATCCAACTCGGCTCGTCGAATTAGGAGTGCACGCAATGGCGCATGTGTACAACAGACCCGAAGAATTCAAGGACGACATGATCGACGGTTTTGTCGCCGCCTACGATCGATACGTCGAGCGAGTGCCGGGTACTTCGGGGGTGATGCGGCGGGGTGGCCCGCGTAACGGCAAGGTCAGCGTCGTCATCGGCGGTGGCAGCGGGCACTATCCGGCGTTCTGCGGCGTAGTGGGGCCGGGATTTGCCGACGGCGCTGTCATCGGTGACATCTTCACCTCACCGTCCACCGAGCAGGCCTACCGAACCGCCCGCGCACTCGATGGCGGCGCCGGGTTGCTGTTCAGCTTCGGCAATTACGCCGGTGACGTGATGAACTTCGGTGCTGCTCAGGATCGGCTGCGCGCTGACGGCATCGACTGCCGCACCGTCCTGGTCACTGACGATATTGCTTCGGCCAAGATCGAGGAAGCATCCAAAAGACGGGGTGTGGCCGGCGATTTCACTGTCTTCAAAGTAGCCGGCGCTGCTGCTGACCGGGGTGACGATATCGACACCGTGGAGCAGTGGGCGCGCGCGGCCAATGCGGCGACATTCAGCTTCGGCGTTGCCTTTGCCGGCTGCACCTTCCCCGGTAAGAGCGAGCCCCTTTTCACGGTGGCGCCCGGCGCGATGGATCTGGGGCTGGGGATTCACGGCGAACCGGGTGTCCGCACGGTTGACTGGATGCCGGCGGCCGAATTGGCCAAGACACTGTTGGATCCGATTCTCACCGAACGGCCCGCGGGAGCCACTCGCGCCGC
>JBBSRY010000524.1:0-2787 GCA_038242595.1 Mycobacteriales bacterium | reverse complement strand
CCTGCCCTTCTTCATCTACGTCACCCTGTTCCTGCTGCTGCCGACCATCATCGTGGTGGTCAACGCATTCCAGAACAGCGAGGGTGGCTTCACCTTCTCGAACCTGTCGCTGTTAGGTCAGCCGGCAGTTCGCAGCGCAACCCTGTGGTCCGTCGGGCTTTCGGCGCTTTCGGCCGTGGCCGGCGCCATCATCGGTTCCCTGCTTGCCTATGGCCTGTCGACTGCCAACCCGAACGGTGGGTTGCGCAAGACAGTGGTGGCCATCTGTTCGGTACTCGCCCAATTCGGCGGCGTCATGCTGGCCTTTGCCTTCATTGCCACCATCGGCAAGACCGGCAGTATCACCACGATCCTCAAGGACCTGTTCGGCGTTTCCCTTGACACGTCCTGGCTCTACGACTTCAAGGGCCTAGTGCTGGTCTACGCCTACTTCCAGATTCCGTTGATGGTCATCGTTTTCCTTCCCGCCCTCGATGGCATCAAAGCCACCTGGCGGGAGGCAACGGAAACCCTCGGCGGCTCCACCTGGACCTACTGGCGCAACGTCGCCGGCCCAATCCTGATGCCGGCCTTCATCTCTTCCACCCTGCTGCTGTTCGCCAACGCGTTCTCGGCATACGCCACCGCGGCGGCGTTGATCAGCCAGTCAAACCCATTGCTGGCACTGCAAATTCGCGGCGCCATCAGTGGTGAGGTGAGCGCCGACACCACCAATACCGCAGCCGTACTCGCACTGCTGATGGTCATCATCGTGACCATCGTGATGGTGCTTTACGCCTGGCTGCAGCGGCGGGCAACGAGGTGGCTGGGATGAGCACGACCCTTACCAAATCCTCCGGGTCTACACCCTCAGGGTCCACCCCGTCCGGATCGCCGCCGCGTAAATTACGTGCCGCTCGGGCCCGCAAGCAGATCATCTTCCGGGTAGCCATCATCGCCCTGGTGCTGTTGTTCTTCCTCACCCCAATTGTGGCGCTGCTGGACTTTTCCACGCGACTGCGTAGCGGTGGGCGGAACTGGGTCTCCTGGGAGCCGATCTTCGACCTGGCCACCGCCGAGGATCCGGCCAGTAAAGAGATCCGCGCCGGTCTGCTGAATTCGCTCGGGCTGGTTGCCGCCACTTTGACCATCATGCTGGTGTTGCTGATTCCGACGATGACCTGGATCCGGCTGCGGGTACCGGCGTTGCGCAGGCCGATGGAATTCATTTGCCTGCTCCCACTGACCATCCCGGCCATCGTGCTGGTCGTCGGGCTGGCCCCGATCTACCGGCAACTTTCCAATCTGCTCAGCACCGGATCGATCTGGCTCTGCTTCGTCTACGCCGTGCTGGTACTGCCATTCGCGTACCGGTCGCTGGACGCCGGTTTGGACGCCATCGATATCCGGACGCTGTCCGAGGCCGCTCGGTCTCTGGGTAGTTCCTGGGGCGGCGTCATCTGGAACATCGTGCTACCCAACATCAAGACGGCCATCATCAGTGCGTGCTTCATCTCGCTAGCGCTGGTGCTGGGTGAGTTCACCGTGGCCAACCTGTTGGCGCGCAAGAACTTGCAGACCGCGATCTTCATCGTTGGTCAGAGCAATGCCAAAACCGCAGCTGCACTTGCCCTGGTGGCCATGGCGTTCGGCTTCGTGCTGCTCTTCCTCCTATCGTTCTTCGGCAATTCTCGCAAGAGTCGGAAGGCTAAAACATGAGTGTTGATACCCAAACTCGGAACGGGGTTGCCGTTTCGCTGGAAGGCCTTCGGCGCACGTTCGGGGATCTGCATGCCCTGGACGGCATGAGTTTGGACATGACGCCCGGTGAGATGGTGGTCCTTCTCGGCCCATCCGGTTGCGGTAAGACGACCGCTCTTCGGGTACTCGCCGGCTTGGAGGACGCCGACGCCGGTCGAGTTGTGGTGGGCGGCAACGACATTTCGAGTCTGCCGACCAACAAGCGCGATATGGGAATGGTTTTCCAGGCCTACTCGCTGTTCCCGCACATGACAGCTCGGCAGAATGTCGAGTTCGGGCTAAAACTGCGCGGGGTGGATTCGGCTGCCCGCCGCAAACGGGCCGAGGAATACCTGGAATTGGTCGGCCTGACGATCCAGATGGACCGTTACGCCCATCAGATGTCCGGTGGCCAGCAACAGCGCGTTGCCCTGGCCAGGGCGCTGGCCATCCAGCCACAGGTGCTGCTTCTGGACGAGCCGCTGTCCGCGCTGGATGCCAAGGTTCGCGTTCAGTTGCGCGATCAGATCCGACGGATTCAGCTCGAGGTGGGGATCACCACGCTGTCCGTGACACACGATCAGGAGGAGGCTCTGGCGATCGCCGACCGGGTCGGCGTTATGAGAGCCGGCAAGATCGAACAAATCGATGCGCCGGAGGTCATCTACAACAATCCGATGACCTCCTTCGTGGCTGAATTTATTGGTTCGACCAATCGACTGGTCGGCGAGGTCAGCGGCAGCACAGCGACTGTTCTTGGATGCAACGTCCCGTTGCTACCCGGCTCACCCGCATCCGGATCCGCCACCGTGCTGGTCCGTCCGGAGGCAGTTCGTATCGTGCCGGCGAACGCTGCGACGGCCAACGCCACCGTGCTCACCACCAGTTTCCTTGGTGCGCACGGCCGAATGCAGGCCAGGTTGACCGATGGGACGGTCGTGATTGCGCAGCTCAGCTCGGTGGCTACTGCAGCCTTGACCATCGGAGAGTCGGTATCGGTGGAGTTGGCACCAGTAGCGGCGTTGGCGGTGGCCGAGTAGCGGTTCCGTTCGCGTCCATCGAGCTTTT
>JBBSRY010000523.1:0-2796 GCA_038242595.1 Mycobacteriales bacterium | reverse complement strand
TCAGTGGCAGCACGTTCGACGAGATTGGCAGATCTCAACCCGCAGGCTGGGTAGCGCAGCCCCGGCGGCCCGGCTTCGGCGGCCGGCTGGGACATCCACAATCTGCTTCACTCGCTGCGATTTGTCGGTGTCGTGGGCCATGATCGAATCAGCAACCGGGAACAGGACAGGGGACCATGGCAGAGCGCGGACGGGTTCGGACTGTGCCCACGAGCATCCGACTGGCGTTGGTCGGTGGTCTGACGGGAGCCGTGTTGCTCGTCGCACTGATTGCGTTGGATTCCGGTCCCTGGCAGGACCGTCCGCCATCGACCCTGGAACTCCCGGAAATGGAACCACCGGATCAGGAACTTCCTGATCCTCCCGATATTGATGCACCGAAGCTGCCCGAGGCTGCAACGGCAACGGCAGGGGATGCGGCCTGGTTGAAGTGGGTGCTGATCGGCATTGGCATTCTGGTGCTGATGACACTGCTTTATTTCGGTATCCGAGCGCTACAGGAGCGGCGGTCTGTTCGAACCGCTAAAGACGCCCCAGAACGCCCGCATCACTCGGCAAACGTGCCGGAACCCATTCACGAGAGCAGTAGTCACGAGGTTTTCGACCCGAGGGTCGCGGCTGACGATGTCATCTCGGCCTGGCAACAGGTCGAAGAAGCTGCGATACGCTCCGGGACCCCGCGGCTGCCGCAGCACACCACGACCGAGTTTCTCACCACTTTGGCCGGTCGGGTGCCGATCCATCCCAAGGCCGCGCAGACGCTACTTGCGGCATACCAGCGTGCCCGCTTCGACCACGCGGCACTCACGCCGGATCAGGTGCGCATCGCTGTGAACTGCGCCAGGACCGTGGTGCATGATTTACGCCAGGCCCCCGGGCAGTTTCCGATGGAGTCAGCCGCCGGTGATGTCAGGTGAGCGCCCCCGCTGGCGGTCCGCGTCCTGCAGTCGGGCCGTGGAATTTGCCACTTCGGATGTTGTGCGCCTTGCTCGGCGGCGTGATCTTGGGGACCGCAACCTATTCCCTGGGAGGGGTGATCTGGCGGTGCATGGTGGTGGCACTGACCGGCGCCCTGGCCATCTGGGCTCTTACCGGATCGCTGGCCATCGCGGCGAACAAATGGCCCGAGCGAATTAACCACGAAGGACGGCGAACCCCGCAAGACCTCTGGCGGGCGCCGGCAGTCGGGATGAGCATGGCCGATCCGGCACAATACTGGTCCCGACTAGGTCCCAGGTTGCGCAGACTGTCCGAGGATAGCTTGGCCGCCCGCCAGATCCTGTTCGACTCCGCCGAGGGACGTCTCGCCGTCGGGGACCGGGTTCACGACATCCTGCTGGGTACCGGGTCACCTCCGACCAGGGCGGAGGTGCAGACAGTGATCGACCACGTTACCTCGCTCAACGAGCACACTGGCAGCGGAGGCGTGCGGGCTATTGATGAGGCCGTGGCTGCCGGGCATCACCGACTATCCATCCGAGAGCGATTGCGCTGGTGACTGTGTGGTGGATGAAATCGCCAAGTAGGTGCGCGGCAGGACCGGACTCGACCGATGGTGGGGGGTTCAGCGGCAATGATGAGAAAAGGACTGACCAGATGACGGACCGCCTATCGGAAGTTTCGCCCAACCTGACCAAGGCGCCGACCCCGGGGTCGGAATTGGGTGCGCCCACCCCCAGCGCGGCGCAGATCGTGGAGACCGCCAATCGGATCGCCGCTGCTGTGGGTAACAGTGTGGTCGGCAATTTTGCCGCGCTACGGATTTCGTTGGCTGCCATCCTGGCGGGCGGCCACGTCCTCTTCGAGGACAACCCCGGACTCGGGAAAACTTTGCTGGCGCGCAGTCTGGCCGGCGCTCTGGGTCTGGACTTTCGGAGACTGCAGTTCACCCCCGATTTACTGCCCGCCGATATCACCGGCTCGTATCTTTATCACCCCGGGCAGGCCGAGTTCAGGTTTCAGCCCGGTCCGGTCTTCACTGGGCTATTACTGGCAGATGAACTGAACCGCACCCCGCCAAAAACGCAGTCCGCCCTTCTGGAGGCCATGCAGGAAGGTCAGGTCAGCGTGGAGGGCACGACTCACCAGCTGCCCAGACCGTTCCATGTCATCGCCACCGCCAATCAGATCGAATACGAGGGAACCTACGCTCTGCCGGAAGCTCAGCTGGATCGTTTTCTCATTCGATCCAGACTGGGTTACCCAGAAGCAGAAGCAGAGCGAGAAATGTTACGGCGGCGAGTAACCCGCCAGTCCGGCGATCAGCCCGTGCCCCAGGTGACGACGCCGGAGACCCTGTTGGCGATGCAGGCCGGGGTGGAGCGGGTCGATGTGGACCCCGACATCATCGCGTACTGCGTGGAGTTGGCCAGGGCCAGTCGAGGGCATGCGTCGGTCGAGGTAGGAATTTCGCCCCGAGGTACCCAGGCGCTGTTGTTGTTGGCACGTGCGTGGGCCGCACTGGATGGTCGCACGTTTGTGCTTCCGGAGGACATCAAGGCGGTAGCCGTGCCTGCTCTCGGGCATCGTCTGGTGTTGCGGCTCAAGGCCTACACCGATGCACTTTCCGGTGAGCAGGTGGTCAGCCAACTTTTGGCAACGGTCCCCACGCCGCCTACCCGCCGCGGCATGCCCGCTGCCAGCGGCCAGCACGGTCCACCGCCCGCTGCTCGCCGACCGCAGCAGGCCACCGCCCACCAGGGTTCCCATCCGATACCTCCGGGAACGCCTGTTGGTCAAGGTCCAGGACCAGGTCCGTGGCAAAACGGCCGCCCAGCAGGACAGTAACCGTGTCGT
>JBBSRY010000522.1:0-2797 GCA_038242595.1 Mycobacteriales bacterium | reverse complement strand
GAAGCCGACGAATGTCGATACCAGATTTCGCCATCGGGGCGAACCAGGGCGCCTGAGATGGCGCCGGTGGCAACCGACAGGCAGGTCAGCGCAGTGGTTTCGAGGTCATAGCGGTGCAGGGTGGTCCGAGCGGCGTGGGTGTGCACGATCAACAGCGCCGACGCATCCGGATAGAAATCGGCATCCAGATCACCGGGCAGGTCGATGGCCAATTCTGTCACCAAACCTGTTGCCAGATCCCAGATCAGCAGTTCCTCGCGTCCGTGACGTTCGTGTCCGACCAACAGTCGCTGGTCCCCGACAACCGGTGAAAAGGTGCCGGCATTCAACCCCCTGCCGGGGGCGTCGCTGAGTTCGCCGAGAACATCACCGGACTGCACGGACAGCGCTCGCAGTGCCGGATAGCGGGAGTCGCCGTGTTCGGAATGGGAGAGCACCCAGATCGATTCATCGCGGGACAACGCACCCACGCCGGCATCTTCGGTGTGGCTGTAGACGATCGAGGTGGTTTCGTTTCCGCGCAGGTGAATGCGACTGCCGTCGTCATCGGAGAAACCGGCGAGCACGACAGTCGCGCCGACCTCCAAGCCGGCCGGATATCCAGGCTCCACTCCCGGTAGCGCTTCGGTGGCCTGTTCCGGGCCGGCCAGAAACGGCTGTACCCGCCACTGCCCGAACTCGTCGCCGGCCGTGTCGTCGAACCACCAAAGTTGGCTGCCATCCGGTGACAGGCCACCATGCGTGGTGCCATCTTTTCGAGAGGTTGCCTGGGGCAACTCAGCGCTACCCGGCCGCCAGGAATGCAACTCGTACTTGCCGGACACATTCGAGACCAGCACGGTGTTGCTCGGTTCGTCACGGGCCGGGTCCGGTAGGCCCACCCGGGTTGCGGCAAAACGTGCTCGCCAGCGACTCTCCTTTTCATCGGAATCGAACAAAAACTCCGGCGGATCGGCCAACGGATGTCTGCTCGCATTCGGCAGCTCACCAGAATGCTGCAGATCCGAATTGTGCTGATCTGAATTCTGCTGATCCGAATTCGCGACGGCAGCGTCGGCTGCCGTCACGTTACCTACCGTTGAAGTCATGGGTACCGTCCTACTGGCGATGCTGCACGTCCATGCCCTGGACCGAAACCACGTCCAGAACCCACCCGAACGGACGCGTGGCAAAGGTGAATTGAATGCCTCTTGCGTTGGCAACATACCCACACCGGGAGAATTTCACCTATTTGTGGGCGGCAAGGCTATCCGAATGCCGATGCTCGAGAAACGGACTCGCGAGCCAATCCGGATGTACCCGGTTCCGACCGCGTGCTGGGAGTTGCCTACCCCGCCGTGAAGTTGGGCCGACGATCGACGGAAGATGCCCCATGACCCACGACAAAGGAATCCCATGACATCTGATGAGCAGGCTTTCACCCAGATGGGAGCGGAAAGATTGGCGGTCTCAGGGGGTCAACGCACCACCGCAAGTTTCGTCGAGGTGCGGAGGCGTTGGTGCATAGTTTCAGGATGTCCATAGAGCAGCAGGATCAGGTGTGGCAGGGCTTCAAGCAGGGCAAATCGATTGCCTCTATTGGGCGGGATCTTGATCTGCCTGGGCACAGCGCGCGGCGGTTCCTGCAGCAGTTTGGTGGTATCCGGCCCGCCGCCCGGCGGCGATCGGCGAAGCATCTGTCCGCCGGTGAGCGGGAGGAGCTGTCCCGGGGGTTGGCTGCGGGGGAATCTAGTCGCTCGATTGCTGTCCGGCTCCGGCGATCGCACACGACCGTCAGTCGGGAAGTGGCCCGTAATGGTGGGGCGGTCGGGTATAGGGCGGCGGCGGCCGATCAGGCAGCCTTAGATCGCGGGCTGCGCCCGAAGGTGTCCAAACTAGCGGCGGCACAACGGCTTCGGGTGGTGGTGGAGGGGCAGTTGGATTTAGATTGGTCACCGCAGCAGATCAGCCACGGGCTGGTGTTGGACTATCCCGACGATGTATCGATGCGGGTGAGTCACGAGTCGATCTACCTTGAACTGTTCACCCCAGCCCGCAGGGCATTGCGCCGGGATTTGGTGCGGCGGCTTCGGACAGGGCGTTTGATGCGATACCCCAAGCGTCCTGGGGGTTGTCAGATCAAACCGAAGATCAAGGATATGGTGCTGCTCGCTGATCGGCCGACCGAGGTGGAAGACCGGGTTGTCGGTGGGCACTGGGAAGGGGACTTGGTGATGGGCAGGCGCCCGTCAGCGGTGGCTACTTTGGTCGAACGCCGCAGTCGGCTGGTGAAAGTTGTTGCGCTGCAACAGGGAATCAAAGCACCAGCAGTGCGGGCAGCACTTGTTGATGCCTTTGACGGGGTGCCGGCGTCGATGGTGAAAACGTTGACCTGGGACCGCGGTAGGGAAATGGCTGAACACGTCACCTTCACCGCGCTGACCCACTGCCCGGTGTATTTCTGCGACCCGCGCAGCCCCTGGCAACGCGGCAGCAACGAGAACACCAACGGACTCCTTCGCCAGTATCTGGCCAAAAACGGTGACATCAACATTCATGACCAAGCTGCGTTGGACCTGATCGCCGACCGTCTCAACAACCGTCCCCGCGCAGTTCTGGGCTGGCTAACACCTCAAGAAACCTGGGACAAACTCACCGAAGATATTGTTGGTGATATTCAGGGCGGTGCAATCACCGGTTGAGACCAAGATCCTTTGCTTTACAGCTCTAATCGGGCTGGGGTGTCACAGCCAGTCCAATTGGTCGTCCTTCGCTCGGCGGGCGTTGGGGAGGTTGTTGCGGCTGGTCAGGGTGTCGG
>JBBSRY010000521.1:0-2810 GCA_038242595.1 Mycobacteriales bacterium | reverse complement strand
GTCTATCCGGGATCACTGGTTTGGCCGTTGGCGATTCTTGCCCTGCTCGGGACTGCCGGGGTGATGTGGCTCGCCGTGACTCGCCGGTTGATCAGCGGCAGGACGCTGGCCGCCGGCTTCGGCATGGCACTGATCCCGATCGTGTTGGCGACGGTGGCCGCCCAGTTCTTTTACTCGTTGCTCCAGTTCTTTCGACCCGGTTACGCCAATCTGGGCGACCCATGGTCACCCGGGTGGTATCGGGTTGCCATCGTTGCCCTGGTCATCACCGTGGTGCTGACCTGGTATGCCTTGCTGCGTAAGCGTTTCACGCCGTGGGCACTGATCCTGGGCGCCCTGGGGTGGCTCAGCATTCTCGGCGTGGGGTTGGCCGCAGCGGCGCCGGGCGGGGCTTATCTGGCCTCAATTCCGGCGCTTGCCGGGGTGCTGGCCGCCGCGCTCGCGCTGATCACTCGGCTGAACTGGCTCACACCGGTGATGGCCGGTGTCGCCGGCGCCGTGGGGGTGCTGGTGTTGGCACCGACCGTCTATTTGTTCTTCCCGGCGCTGGGTTTGGCCACCGCCGCGGCGCCGGCACTGTTTGCCGTTCTGCTGTGCCTGGTATTGCTGCCGACCTTCGAGATGTTGTTTCCGGTGCCGGATGTGCCCGCCCGAGGCATTCGCAGCGCCGCACCGGCTTTGACAACAACGGTCCTGCTGATCGTGGCAACCGTGATCGGGCTTTTTGTCGACACCTTTGATGCGCGCCATCCGGTACCGGTCGAGATGATGTACGCCATGGACGTTGATACCGGCGAAGCTTTTTGGGTGCGGCCGGGCGAGGACCCCACCGGCTGGAGCGAGGCGATGGTCTCGGAGAAACGTGATCTGTCGGCCGAATTTCCGTTGCTTCCCTCCGGCAGCACCGTCGGCCCCGCAACAGCCGCCGATCTGCCTGCCCCGGAGGTCGAGGTGGTCAGCGACACCACCAACCCCGACGGCACTCGCTCCTTGCAGTTGAACATCGTGCCCCAGCGAACCTCTCGACTGGTCTACCTCCAACTGCCGGGTGCCGACGTCCGCTCGGCCATGGCGGCCGGTCGCGAGGTGCCGATCCGCGAGAGTTTTGATCTGTTGTTCCATGCGGCGCCGCCGGCAGGATTGGTACTGGATCTGGTGCTCGAAACCGACACCCCCGTCACGGTGCGGGTGATGGATGGCAGCGATGATCTATCCGTACTGCCCGGGTTTGTTCCTCGTCCGGACGGAGTCGGAATTGATGGCTCGCACACCTCGGAGATGACGCTGGTAGCCCGGACGGTCACCCTCTGATCGACCAATGAGCAGGTTTTACAGTCGCTCGCCGGCCAGCACCTTCTGATGGACCTTGTGCTCGGCCCAGAATGACAGCACCGGAACTATTCCGGCCAGGATCACCAGCAGCGTGCCAACCGGCTTCCACCTGGCCTTGAACCCCAAATCCAGGGTCAGCAGGAAATACCCAAAGAAGATAAATCCGTGAAACTGCGGCCACCAGGGCAGCAGGTGTTGATCGAGGCCGTAGCGGAAAACCATCAACACGACCAGGACGATCAACGCCACGCTCTCGGCGATGGAGATGATCCGGAATCGCTTCAGCGCCGAGGCGACCTTGGCCGATGGACCGGACCGGCCGGTTGTGGGTTGGGTCCTTGCGGGTAGATCAGCGGGCACGTCGGTGGTCCTGTTCAGCCAGTGCGGCCAAGGCGCGGTTGTACGCAATGAGGCCGATATCTTCGTTTTCGTCAAGGTGGGTGTGGTCGTAGATGTCATCCGGAGGGCGTTGCTCGACCGGGTCGGACTCCGGATGTGCTGCTGATTCACTACTTTCGTGGTCGAGAATCCGATCGACGCACGACTCGATGACATCATTTTCCCGTGATGCGGCCGCGGTCATTTCTTCGGCTTCGGCCAGCATCAGCGATACATTCTCCGTGTGCTGGGCGTCGATCTCGTTGTCCCTGATGAATTCCAACCGAATGAACTTGACCCACATATAGACGAACGCCGCGCCGAACAGCGGCCACAGCAGTGCGTATCCGAGGTTCTGCGCGCCTCCGTCGATCTCATGGCTGCGGGCCAATTGCCACCAGGCCAACCGCATACAGAGCAATAGCGCAGCGGTCACCAGGATGTGGCCGAAGAACCAGCCTGGGGTGAAGAAACGACGGATCACCACTCAAAAGTAACACCGTGCCCCGAACCGCCAAGTGGTCCAGGCGTCACCGACTCATTGGCACACTGGAAGAAACCGAAGAAAGTGTCCGCATCACCTGAGCCGTATGCCTACCGACCTCAAGACCCCGGTCGGCATCGCGCAGATCCGACAACGCATCCACATCGTTGCGAAGCCCACTGGTTTCCGGGATATTCAACACCGCCGCGCCGGCGTCCCGATGGGCGCGTAGCGAGTTGGCCCCGAAATACGGGGTCAGCACGCAGATCTCGGCAGCGAGCAGTAATGTGCTGCCCACCGCCTGCCGGTCCGGCACCACCGACAGTTGATGAGAACGCGCTTTGAGCGCTGCAGCATCGAACTCGACGCCGGTCAACGCCGGCAGGTCAGCGAGCAGCGCGGCCACCCTACCGGCCCACCCGACGTCCTCCAGATGCTGCTTGCCGGCCAGGATCGCCGTATTCAAGCCGGGGCTGGTGGCGATCATCACATCAATCCGCTCGTCTCTGATCGCCTCGGTCTCCTGCGCCAGCAACTCGGTGATATCGCGCGGATCCTCCACCACCAGGAGGACCGATTGCGCCGACTTCGATGACAGCACGGCCCGGACGGTGTC
>JBBSRY010000520.1:0-2811 GCA_038242595.1 Mycobacteriales bacterium | reverse complement strand
CCGGCGACCCCGCCAGGCCAGCGGCGTGCACCCCCGCCCCTCCGCCCCCGCCGACTCCTACTCCCATTCCGGGTTCCGTCCCTCGAAGCTGCTTGCTTTCGGCGTCCTCGTGGGCCGAGCGCCAGAGACACAGCAGGGATCTTCCCATTTCGCCGGGCACCACTATGTACATGAATCGTGAAGTCCCCGGAAGCTGGTTTGGAGGATCCCTTCGTGCTTCCGGGGGCGGTTTACGCGTCGGTTCAGTCCTCGACCTTTTCTTCCTCGAGTTTCTCCGCAGTGTTGGTGATCTGCTTGGCCATCGAGGAGAAAATGATTCCGTGGAACGGCAGGATCGAGAACCAGTAAAGCCGTCCGGCCAATCCACGCGGGAAGAACACCGCACGCTGGCGGTAATGGCTCCCTCCACCATCCCTCGGTTCAACCGACAGCTCCAGCCAGGCCTTGCCCGGCACACGCATTTCAGCGCGCAACCGCAACAGTTCATCGGGCACCAGTGCCTCAACGCGCCACCAGTCCAACGGGTCACCCAGCGCCAAGGTCGTGGGACTGCGCCGACCACGACGCAAACCGACTCCGCCGACCATCTTGTCCATCAGCCCGCGCAACGCCCACACACCGGGCAACGAGTAGTAGCCTGTAGTACCGCCAATTCCCTGGATCACAGTAAACACCGAGGCCGGCGACGCGGTACTGTCACGACCGCGGTCATCGGTGTACACACGTTGTCCGGCCCATTCCGGATCAGAGGGCAGGGACTCCGCCGGCAAGGCCAGCGCCTGGGCAGTGGCCCAAGTGGTCACCACCTCATCGTTCTCCATTTTCGCCAAGGCCAGTTCCACGGAGCGGCGGTAGCCCAGCAGCCCCTCTTCCGGAGGCGCCATGATGCCATCGATGTCCGAATTGTGCATCACGCAGTCATGCTGCAGCGAACCGACCAAGGGTATCGCCAGCGAACGGGGAATCGGCGTCACCAGGTTCACCCACTGGGCAGACAGCCACGGGGTGAGCACCGGCAGTGCCAAAATGGTCGGTCGTCGCAGATTTGCTGCGTCGGCATAGATCCGCATGATATCTGCGTAGGAATACGCATCGGGACCCCCGATGTCGTAGGCCCCGGAAACCTCCGGCGGCAGGTCCGCGGCATGGCTGAGGTAGTGCAGTGCATCTCTCACCGAAATCGGTTGGACCTTGTTGAGCACCCATTTGGGAGCAGGCATCACGGGCAGGACGTCGGTGAGGTGGCGGACCATCTCAAAGCTCGCCGACCCCGACCCAATGATCAGCCCGGCCTGCAACGTGATGGTGGGGATCCCGCTGGCTTCCAGGATCTCACCCACCTTGACCCGTGAAGTCAGGTGCCGACTGAGATCCCCTTCGGGATGCAGGCCAGAGAGGTACACGAAGCGCTTGACACCCTCGGCCTTGGCCGCCTCGACAATGGTGTTGGCGCATCTCTCCTCCACGGGCACAAAATCGGTCCTCCCGCCCATTGAGTGGACCAGGTAATAGAGGACATCTACGCCTTCGCAGAGTTCGCGGGCGGCCCGGTGGTCCGTCAGGTCACCTTCGATGACCTCGACCTCCGATCGCCATGGACCATCGCGCAGGGCACTTGCCCTTCGGGTCATCACCCGGATGGTGTGTCCCTGGGCCAGCAAAATCGGCACCAATCTGCCACCGATGTATCCGGTGGCGCCTGTGACTGCTATGACGCTCATGGGTGAACCGCCGTTCTATTAGTAGTTGGTACTGCGGACCGAAGCCGCCAAGCAGCTGCCGCAGCAAAGAGAAGCAGCAGTCCCGCACAGATGAAAGCACCGACCGCGACGGTTGTCGAGGTCATGCCACCGTCACTGCGTCCGACGCCGATCCAGGCAATGCCCCAGATCATGGCGACGGCAACCGAGACGTGGCCTCCTGAATACACCACGGTGGCTGCTGCGATAAGTGCAGCAACGATGCACATGGCAACTGCTGCCGCATCGATCCACGATGCGTCCTGGCCGAGTCCCAGCGAGGCCAGCCATGCGGCGATGTTGGCCACCGCGGCGACGCTGACCCATCCCAGGTAGGGGCCAAAGGTCAGCCACATGATCCAGCGTTCAGCCGCTGAGGCCATGGGGCGTTTGACCATCATCATGAACAAGCTGATCAATACCAGCAGCAGCGTGAGCATCACCACGACGCTGAAGCCGAGCCAGTTAGGTTGCACCACCCCGAGCCACAAGGCGTTGAGGATGGCAGAGCCCGCGGCCAGAGGACGCAGGTTGCGCTGGGTGGGTGATTTGCGCCCTCCGGCGGTGAGCTGCCAGATTGCATAGACCGCCAAGCCCGCGTAGACCACGCTCCAGATCGAAAAGGCACCGGTTCCCGGCGCCAAGAGTGTTCCGTCGGCACCCAGCCGTCCATTCGCCGCGTCCTGTACCGGTGTGCCTCCGGCTGCTCCACTGCCGTAGAAAGCACCGACAATGGCGGCAATCACCGCTACGGCGGTCAGGATGGGTACGGTCAGGCCGACCTTGACATCGGTATGCATCAGTGGTTCCTCCTGCGTTTCCGGAGTGGTTCGTAGAGAAAATTGCTCCCCCACTCGACAAACACTATCGTGTTAAACCATGATTTAGCTAGACAAGCTAGTAATCAATCTATGGAGATACAAGCGATGGGCCTTACCCCCAAGGATGACGCCGCCGTGCATCCCGCCTCAAAGCTGCTTTCCGAGGTACTCGTAGTCAATGATGTCCTGGAACGTGCCTTGTGCCGCTACCTGAACACCAATGAAACCGATCTGCAGGCCCTGCAGCATTT
>JBBSRY010000519.1:0-2812 GCA_038242595.1 Mycobacteriales bacterium | reverse complement strand
TCCATCGCTTCCGGGGCGATATGACCGATGCACAGTCCGGTGGTACCACCGGAGAACCGGCCGTCGGTCAGCAGCAGCACGTCCTTGCCGAGACCGGCACCCTTGATGGCCCCCGTGATGGCCAACATCTCGCGCATTCCGGGCCCACCCTTGGGCCCCTCGTGACGGATCACCACCACATCGCCGGCAAGAATCTCACCGTTGGTCAACGCGTCCATCGCGGCCCGCTCGCGCTCGAAAACCCTTGCCGGGCCTTCGAAAACATCCAAATCGAAGCCAGCCGTCTTGACCACGGCGCCTTCGGGGGCCAGCGATCCGTGCAGAATCGAAATTCCACCGGTGCGGTGGATCGGGTTGGTCAGCTTACGGACCACCTCGCCGTCCAACTCGGGAATGGTCAGCTCGGCGAGATTCTCGGCCATCGTCTTACCGCTCACCGTCAGGGCGTCCCCGTGGACGAGTCCGGCCTCCATCAGCGCCTTGAGCAGTACCGGCAGCCCGCCGACCCGGTCCACGTCGTTCATCACGTAGCGGCCGAACGGTTTCAGATTGCCAACGTGCGGCGTTTTGTCGCCGATCCGGTTGAAGTCGGCCAACTCCAGATCGACATCAGCCTCGTGAGCGATGGCCAGCAGGTGCAACACCGCGTTGGTGGATCCGCCGAAGGCCATGGTGACCGTGATGGCATTCTCGAAAGCTTTACGAGTCATAACATCTCGAGCGGTGATGCCCAATCGAAGCATGTTCACCACGGCTTCGCCGCTGCGATGGGCGTAATAGTCGCGGCGGCGGTCGGACGAGGGGGGAGACACCGAACCCAGCAACGACATGCCCAACGCTTCGGCGGCCGAGGCCATCGTATTGGCGGTGTACATGCCGCCGCAGGCACCTTCGCCGGGGCAGACGGCTCGTTCGATGCGGCCGAGATCCTCTTCGCTCATCTTGCCGGCCTTGCAGGCACCGATCGCCTCGAAGGCATCGATCAGTGTGACGTCCTTCTCCTCACCGGTGCTCAGTTTGACCCACCCGGGAGCGATCGATCCGGCGTAGAGGAACACCGAGGCCAGGTCCAGGCGGGCGGCGGCCATCAACATGCCGGGCAGCGACTTATCGCAACCGGCCAAGAGCACGGACCCATCGAGTCGTTCGGCCTGCATCACCGTTTCCACCGAATCGGCAATCACCTCGCGGGACACCAGGGAAAAGTGCATCCCCTCGTGCCCCATCGAAATGCCGTCGGAAACCGAGATGGTGCCGAACTGCAGGGGAAACCCGCCGGCCGCATGCACGCCCTCTTTGGCTGCCTGCGCCAGTCGGTTCAGCGACAGGTTGCAAGGGGTAATTTCGTTCCACGAGCTGCCGATACCTATCTGGGGTTTGACCCAGTCCTCATCACCCATACCAACGGCTCGCAACATACCGCGGGATGCTGCTTTTTCGATCCCGTCGGTGACGTCGCGACTGCGGGGCTTCAGATCGTGTTGATTCCGATCCGGTGCGGCAGTATCCGGCGCGGCGGCACTGGACGTCGGGACAACACTGGACGGTTCGGCGGCGAAGCTGGTATCGGGCACAGTCTCAGAGTTTAGGCGCTCACTCATGCATCCGTCGGGTCGGCCGGGTGCTGCACTGTCCATTGCTCGGCGCTGATCGCGTAGATGACGGCCTCAAAGGTCGACCCGTCCTCCTCCTCAAGTACCGCCTCATGGTCCAGACTCAGGCCGAGTCGCTGCATCACCGCGCGACTGCGTTGGTGCGGAGCATCGGTGATGGAGATGACCCGCGCCGCCGCCAACGCGGTAAACGCATATCGCAACCAGAATCGGGCGGCCTCGGTGGCGTAGCCGTGGCCCCAGTACTCGGCCGCCAATCGCCAGCCGATCTCCAGATCCTGCGGATACCAGAGCTCTCGCGATAGCCCGCAGGTGCCAAGGAAAGCGCCGTCGCTGAGTCGTTCCACCGCAACCTTGCCAAAACCGTTGCGGCGATAGGATTCCTGAATATCGCGTGCTTCTTGGTTTGATCGTTCCTCGGCCATCACGCCACCGAGATACTCCATCACAACGGGGTCGCCATTCAAGGCGGTCAGCAGGGGTAGGTCATCGGCTCGAAAGAGCCGCACTCGCAGGCGTTTCGTCGTATGGATCACGGCGCCGTCCGGCAAACCGGCCGGATCGTGCACCAATGGATTGGTCATCGGATCTCCTGTCCTGCCATTTTCTGTACCACCACAGGATGCAAATACTGGAAACTGAACACCGGCCGCCGATATCCAGTTTCCAGAATTCGCCATTGCGATGCTGAAACTTCTCAGGCGCGGAGTCGCCGGATTCGTTTATTGGTGAACATATCGCGGTCGGCGTCGCGCAGCAGATCCTCGGTGGATTCGTCCGGTCCCACATAGGACATACCGATGCTTGCTCGCACGGCGAGGTCCTCGGCCAGATCACCCATCACCACGGTGTCCACCGCAGATTGAACCCGCGACCGCAGACCAGTCCATCCGGAGTCTTCGCCGCGGATGGCGACCACAAATTCGTCCCCGCCGAAACGAGCCACCAGGTCGTCGCCGCGCACCGCACTGCGCAGAGCGTCGGCGAGTCGGCACAGCACATTGTCACCGATGGCATGGCCGTACACATCGTTCACCCTTTTGAAATCATCGATATCCACCATGACCAGGGCGGCCGGGCCAAATTCTTGTTCGGCCAGCCAACGGGTCAGAGCCCGCCGGTTGGCGGCGCCGGTCAATGAGTCTTCCCAGGCCAACTGGGTGGTCGCGGCGTGCTCGTCCTGCAGTACGGAGAGCTCC
>JBBSRY010000518.1:0-2813 GCA_038242595.1 Mycobacteriales bacterium | reverse complement strand
CGTAGTTCACCGTCACCACCGGGGCGTGATCACAGGCGGCCAGGCATTCAGCCGACTCCAAGGTGATACTTCCCGGGGTACCCGGCTCGCCGGCCGTGCCGTTCTGCCCGACCCCGAGATGATCTGTCAGGGTGCGATAGATGGCGTCGCCACCGAGTGCGGCGCACAGTGCATTGGTACAAACGCTGACCAGATGTTCACCACAGGGCCGGCGCTTGTACATCGTGTAGAAAGACGCGACGGCTGATACCTCGGCACTTTCCAGGCCAAGTAGTTCGGCGCAGAACTGCACACCGGCCAGTGAGACACAGCCCTCTTCCGATTGCACCAGGTGCAGCAACGGCAGTAATGCCGATCGAGGCACCGGGTACCGGGCAATCAGCTCCAACGCTCGCTCTTGAGCCCGCGGGCTGAAGGAAAACCCGCTGTCCAGAAACTCCGGAATACCAATGCGCGTGCTCATCGGTCGACACCGCCCATCACCGGATCAATGGAGGCGACAGCTGCAACCAGGTCGGCGATCATGCCGCCCTCCGACATCGCCGGCATCGCCTGCAGGTTCACAAAACCTGGATCACGCAGGTGCACCCGCCACGGCCGGGTACCGCCGGCGGAGACAATGTGGCAACCCATTTCGCCGCGCGGATTCTCGATCGCCACGTAGGCCTGACCGGCCGGCACGGCGAAACCCTCAGTGACCAATTTGAAATGGTGAATCAACGATTCCATCGACTGACCCATGATCTTGCGCACATGCTCGAGAGAGTTGCCCATCCCGTCGGAACCAACCGAAAGCTGCGCCGGCCAGGCGATTTTCGCATCATCCACCATGACCAAACCGGGCTCTGCCAACTTCGGCAGCGTCTGTTCCATGATCTTCAGCGATTCGTACATCTCCGCCAGTCGCAACAGGAACCGGTCGTAGCAATCGGCGCCGGTCATCGTCGGGACTTCAAAATCGTATTCTTCGTACCCGCAGTACGGTTCGGTCTTGCGCAGATCCCAGGCCAATCCGGCCGACCGCAGAATCGGCCCGGTGATACCGAGTTGCATGCAGGCCTCCAGCGGAAGGATGCCGACGCCCTTCATCCGGCCCTTCCAGATCGGTTGCCCGGACAGCAGTTTGTCGTACTCGGGCAACCTCTCGCGCATGATCGAGATGAACGCCTCGATGCGCTCCTTCCAGCCGTCCGGCAGGTCCTGGGCAACACCGCCGGGGCGGATGAACGCCATGTTCATCCGGAGTCCGGTGAGGAATTCCATCAGGTGCAGCGCTTCTTCACGTTCGCGGAAACCCGCGGTCATACCGGTCAACGCGCCCAGTTCCATGCCGCCGGTGGCAATTGCCACCAGGTGCGAGGAGATTCGGGTCAGTTCCATCAACAGCACCCGGATCACCTGGGCACGACGGGGTACCTCGATGTCGAGGAGCTTCTCGATGGCCATGCAGTAGACGGCTTCGTTGTGTGCCGGCGCCAGGTAATCGGCCCTGGTGACAAAGGTGACGCCCTGGGTCCAGTTGCGGTATTCGCAGGACTTCTCGATACCGGTGTGCAGGTAGCCGATGACGCTGCGAGCCTGGGTGACGGTCTCACCCTCGATTTCCAGGATCAGTCGCAGCACACCGTGGGTCGACGGGTGCTGCGGGCCCATATTGATGATGAGACGTTCGTCGTCATTGGTGTTGGTTTCGCCGATCTCACTGAGCAGATCGTCCCAGTCACCGCCGGTAACGGTATAAACCCGTCCCTCGGTGGTGTTGGTCGCCCTGGCCTTGTTCGGACCGGTCGAACCCTTCGAAGTGGTGCTCATGAATACGACCTCCGCTGATCCGGTGGGGGGATTTCGGCGCCCTTGTACTCAACCGGGATGCCGCCCAGGGGGTAGTCCTTGCGCTGCGGGAATCCGTCCCAGTCATCCGGCATCAGGATCCGGGTCAGCGCCGGGTGGCCGTCATAAATGATGCCGAACATGTCCCAGGTTTCGCGCTCGTGCCAATCGGCCGTCGGGTAGATCTCGACGGCGCTGGGGATGTGCGGATCGCTGGGATCGACTGCGACTTCCAGTCGGATGCGCCGACGGTAGGTCATCGACGTCAGGTGATAGACGCTGTGCAACCGCTGCGGCACGCCCTCGCCGTAGTCGACCCCGGATATCGAGGAGGCCAATTCAAAACGCAGTGACGCATCATCGCGCAGGGCCCAGAGCAGCGAGCGAAGGTGTTCGCGCGCAACGTAAAAGGTGATCTCACGATGCGCGACGGTGGTTTGGTAAACGGCGGTGGCCGGGATACCACGATCGATCATGGCCGCGGCCAAGGCGTCGGCCACTTCGTCGAAATAGCCGCCGTACGGTCGTTCACTAGGGATCGGGGTGTACGGAGCTTTGATCAACCCACCGAAACCGGAGGTGTCACCGGAGTCAGTGGTGCCGAACATGCCCGAACGCGCAAGTCCCGTCGTCGGCGCACTCGTCGGCCCGCCGGGTGGGGTGGATCCGACGACGGCCGGAACGGTGGTATCGACTGCGGCAGCTGCAGTTTCGGCCGATGCCCGACCAAGTTTGGCCGGTTCGGTGGAACTCGGATTGGTGCCCGGGTTTGGCGGGGTGGGGGTAGTCACAGTTTGGCCGCCTTCTGCCGGGACGCGGGCCCGTATTTGACCGAAGATGCGATCAGTTCGGTGCGCTTACCCTCGTCCTCCCACTCCTTGGCCCGTGACGGACCCATCGGGTCGTCCAGGATCTTGGCGTGCAGTTTGAGGATGGCGTCGATCAGCATTTCCGGCCGCGGCGGGCAGCCGGGCAGATACATG
>JBBSRY010000517.1:0-2813 GCA_038242595.1 Mycobacteriales bacterium | reverse complement strand
CTGGCGCATAGCCGAACCCACGTCGTGCTGGCCACCGGGACGGCGTCCGGTAAGTCGCTGGCCTATCAACTGCCCGTCCTCACCGATCTGCTGGCCGATCCACGTGGGAGCGCGCTGTATCTGGCGCCGACCAAAGCGCTGGCCGCCGATCAGTTATCGACTCTGACCGAGTTGGCGCTTTCCGGTATTCATCCGTCGCTCTACGACGGCGACACGTCGATGGAATTGCGGGATTGGGTGCGCGCCCATTCCCGCTGGATTCTGACCAACCCGGACATGATCCACCGCGGGATCCTGCCGCGGCACGCCCGCTGGGCCCGGTTGCTGAAACGACTTAAATACGTCGTGGTGGACGAGTGCCACTCCTATCGCGGTGTCTTTGGTTCCCATGTCGCGCTGGTCCTGCGCCGACTGCTGCGGCTGTGCCGGATCTACGGAAGCAACCCGACCGTCATCCTGGCCTCGGCCACGGTCGCCGATCCGGCTCACTCGGCCAGCCGGTTGATCGGTGCTCCGGTCGTGGCTGTGACCCGGGATACCGCGCCGCGGCCCGGCGCCGATTTTGTGCTCTGGGAACCTGGCATCATTCCCGATGTTTTCGGCGAGAACGGCGCTCCTGTCCGCCGTTCGGCGCCGAGCGAAGCGGCTCGCATGCTGGCCGACCTGGTGGCCTGCGGCGCCCGCACGCTGGCCTTCATCCGCTCCCGGCACGGCGCCGAGCAGACCGCGATGACGGCGCAACGACGTCTGGCCGACACCCACCCCGGCTTGGTGGATCGCGTCGCCGCCTACCGATCCGGGTACCTTCCGGAAGAACGCCGCGCCCTTGAGAAGGCACTGTCAACCGGTGAATTGCTCGGTGTCGCCTCGACCAACGCACTGGAGTTGGGGGTGGATATCTCCGGGCTGGATGCAGCCGTGCTGGCCGGTTATCCGGGCACCATCGCTTCGCTCTGGCAGCAGGCCGGACGGGCCGGACGCGGTGACCACCCGGCGCTGGTCGTCTTTGTCGCGCGGGATGACCCACTTGATTCCTATCTGGTTCATCATCCGGAGGCCGTATTCGGCAAACCGGTGGAGGCCGCCATCACTGATCCGGGCAACCCGCATATCCTTGGCCCCCATCTGGCCTGCGCTGCATCGGAAAGCCATTTGACGCCAGCAGATATCGAGATCTTCGGTGGCGAGCGGGCGATGGATGTCGTGGATAATCTGGTGATCCATGGCGTGCTCCGGGAGCGCGCAACCGGTTGGTACTTCGCCGATAGATTCCATCCAGCGGACGCGGTCGATCTGCGCGGTGGCGGTGGTGGTCAGATCACCATCGTCGAGGAAGACACCGCACGTCTTCTGGGCACTATCGACGCGGCCAGAGCGCCCGCGACGGTCCATCCGGGCGCGGTGTACCTGCACCGAGGGCAGACCTATCTGGTGGACCACCTGGACCTGGAACATCTGATGGCTTTTGTGCATCGAGAGCGTCCGGAGTGGACCACGATGGCCAGGTCGGTGTCCAGTGTTCGATTCACCGAAATACTGCGAGAGTCTTCTCACTCCAACAGCCTTCGGGTGGGTTTCGCCACGATCGAAGTGACCGAGCGGGTCGTCGGATATCTGCGACGCCGCCCCAACGGTGAACTGATCGACATGGTTGCGTTGGAGATGCCGGAGCAGACCCTGAACACCAAGGGCGTGTGGTACTGCCTGGATGAGGATGTGCTGGCTAACGCCGGGATCGACGAGGCGGGGATCCCCGGCGCGCTGCACGCCGCCGAACACGCTGCCATTGGTTTGTTGCCGTTGTTTGCCGGGTGCGATCGTTGGGATATCGGCGGTCTGAGCACCAACATTCACCCCGACACCGGTCGGCCAACGGTCGTTGTATACGACGGCTATCCGGGCGGAGCCGGATTTGCCGAACGCGGTCATGAGGTTCTGGTCGAGTGGCTCGCCGCGGTTCGAGATGCCGTGATCGCCTGCCCCTGCGTTGCCGGTTGTCCGTCGTGTGTGCAGTCGCCCAAATGCGGCAACGGCAATAACCCATTGGACAAGGCCGGGGCCATCCTGGTGCTTCGGTTGGTGGTGGATGCGCTGAGCACGATTGAGGTCACAGGACCTACAGATGGGCAGATTGGTCAGTGACTGATCCGATGCTCGCAGTAGAGCCCCTGTGCCGCAGCAAGAATCGCGCATCCACGTGGATCTGCCGGTCGGTAGGCCGATCAGGGTGGTGCTGGCCGGACCGATCAAGGCTTGGCGGGGGCGCTGCCTGGGGTTCTCCGAGTCACAACAATGATAGGACGTAACTCGTTCGGGTCATCCTGACATTAATTCGCTGCATCGCTCTCATTGTGCTTTTGTGTCGTCAGGTCGCGACCGGCCTGCACAATTCGTCGATGGTCGAATGCCAGATCCGGGACTTGATCGAAGGTGGACCACTGCACTTTTGACTCCAGGTCGGTCGCAGCCACCACCGCCCACAGTGCGACAGAGAGGGTCGGGCCTCGCGGATCACGCAGCGGCTCATCAAATGTGGTCAGTTGGCCCATTCCACGGATCTACGAATCAGCGAGACCAAATTGCCGCGTAGCGCTCTCCGGCCGGCCGCCTGAAGCCGCCCGCCCCTCCCCAGCAGGACACCCGGGAGTGCCAGCTTCCCATTGTAAGGCGGCACTTCTCGGCGCGAAACTCCGATCAGAACAGTGTCATCGGTGGCGGGAAACCGCGACGGCAGCACATCCACCGATACCAGCGAGGACTCCGGAAGCTCAACCGTTGACATGGTGGCAGTCTGGAACCGGTGACTCAGAGGT
>JBBSRY010000516.1:0-2822 GCA_038242595.1 Mycobacteriales bacterium | reverse complement strand
GTCCGAGGTCAGCGGCCACCCGGTCGATCATCGATGACGACACCAGCGTCTTGCCAATGCCGGCCGCAGTCGGCCATTCGGGACGATTCCGGTATAGATAGTCGATGGCCACGGCCAGGTAGTGATTCGGATTCATCAGCCCACCGTCCGGTGTAACGATGCCGTGTCTGTCGGCGTCGGCGTCATTGCCGGTGGCAATCTCGTATTCATCGCGACGGGCAATCAGCGAAGCCATTGCGAATGGCGAGGAACAGTCCATCCGAATCTTGCCGTCCCAGTCCAGCGTCATAAATTTGAACGTCGGGTCGGTGTTCGGGTTGACCACTGTGAGGTCGATGTGTAGCTGTTCGGCCATCACGCCCCAATATCCGACGGAGGCGCCACCGAGCGGGTCGGCCCCGATCCGGATGCCGGCCTGGCGAATGGCATCGATGTCGAGCACGTTCTCCAGGTCGCCGATATAAGAGGCGGTGAAGTCGTAGTAGCCGGTGGAATCGGCCTTCTTGGCAGCCTCGTATGAGATCCGCTTTACGGCGGCCAACCCGCCCTCGATGATTGCGTTGGCGCGGCCGGCAATCCACGACGTGGCGTCCGTGTCGGCCGGGCCACCGTTGGGCGGGTTGTACTTGAAACCCCCATCACGTGGCGGGTTGTGCGAGGGCGTGACGACGATGCCGTCCGCCAGTCCCCGGGGGGAATTGCGATTGGCTTTGAGGATGGCGTGCGAAACAGCCGGTGTCGGGGTGAAACCGTCGTTGACGTCCAGCATCACGGTGACGCCGTTCGCGGCCAGCACTTCCAATGCGGTCTTGGTCGCCGGTTCGCTCAAAGCGTGTGAATCGGCGCCCATGAACAGTGGGCCCTGGTACCCCTGGTTGGCGCGATATTCGCAGATGGCCTGGGTAATTGCCAAGATGTGGTCGCGATTGAAGGCTCCGTCCAACGACGAGCCGCGGTGACCCGAAGTGCCGAAGAGGACCCGCTGCTCGGGGTTGGCCATATCGGGCTTGATGTCGTAATACGCGCCGATCACGGCATCTACGTCAATGAGGTCTTCAGGGAGCGGAAGTTGTCCGGCGCGTGCGTTCATGCCACGAATTGAACCCGACGAAGCTGAACCCGGCATCACGGGGTCGAATGTGTCGCCCGGATAGCCGATTGGCCGAAAGAATATTAGTGACTAACATTCTTTCAATGAGCGCCAAGACGGAACGGACCAGGGCCCGAATCCTGGCTGCTGCCATCGAGCTCTTTGTCAGGGACGGCTTCGATCAGGTCACCGCGTCGATGATCGCCGAGGCCGCCGGCGTCTCACAGATGACGTTCTTCCGATACTTCCCTACCAAGGAATCAGTGCTGACCGACGACCCCTACGATCCCCTGATTGCCCGGGCGGTGGCTGTCCAACCGCGCGAACTGATGCCATTGGAACGGGCCCGACGGGGCATCTTGCAGGCCTGGCAGCAGGTACCGGAACCCGATAATGACGGAACCCGGATCCGGATGGGAATCGCCGCGGCGAATCCGCGCCTGCGAGCCCGGATGTTGGAGAACACCACCGCCACCCAGGAAGCCATTGCCCACGCGCTGCAGGACACCGGCGTGGAGCAACTTGCCGCCCAGTGCGCCGCCGCGGCCTGCCTGGCAGTACTCCACACCAGCCTTATCGACTGGGCATTGGATCTAGATATGAATTCCACCCTCTCTGACCGAGTGCGCTACGCGCTCGATCAACTCACCATCACCAAATCTTGAGGAGACTGCGATGGACTTGGCCATCCGCCCCAGCACGGACCCCGCCCAGGCCATTTCCCTACCGGCGCCCTGATCGGGCAGCTGATCGAATCACCGTTCGCCTTCCGCGATCTTTCGGTTTACGAAAACCTTTATCTCACTGCACGTTTGGGCCTGGCCTGCGCGATGATCGGATCCCCCCGGATTCTGATTCTGGACGAGCCGACCAATGCTTTGGATCCCTCCGGCGTGGTACTGCTGCGGCGCGTGTTGGTGGAACTGGCGCAGAGCGGTTGTGCAGTACTGGTTTCCAGTCACCACCTGGATGAAGTCGCACGAATCGCCGACCAGATTTCAGTGCTCCACCGCGGGCACCACATCGGCCGGATCGACCCGGATGGCGCAGATCTGGAAAAGACCTTCTTCGACATGGTCTACGCAGCGGAGGCGAGATGATTGCCGCAGTTGAAGTCGAATGGCTCAAACTCCGTCGCTCGCCGCTGGTCTGGATCGTGACCGCCGTGGTTTTGGTTGGCATTCCGGCGCTCCGCGTGACATTGATGGCATCGGCCCTGTACGGCGACCCGACAACTCCTACCGCCATCAAGGTCAAGGCTATGGTGCCGAGCACCGACTTCGCCGGCTTGATCGGAATTACCGGGCAGGTGCTATCTGTCGGCTCGCTGGTGGCCGTTGGCCTGGTTCTCGCCTGGTCGTTCGGACGAGAATTCACCGATCGCACCGTGGCATCACTGTTTTCACTCTCGGTCGGCCGCGGCACCATCGCCGGCGCCAAGTTTGTGGTGTTGCTGGCCTGGGGTGCGGCGATCAACGTGGTCGCTGTGTTCGTCGCGACCATCGGCGTATTACTCCTGCGCCTCGGTGCACCGGGAGCCGCTGAGCTTGGAATCAAGGCAATGACGGTCGGGCTTTTGGCCGTGCTGCTGGCGCTCCCGTTGGGTGACGTGGCCAGTGCTGCCCGCGGGTACCTGCCCGCGATTGGCGCGCTGATCCTGCGAGTGGTGTCGCCACCACATTGAACTGGTGGCGCCGCACTCAGATTCTGTGAACCGCGCCCAGATCGCGTG
>JBBSRY010000515.1:0-2834 GCA_038242595.1 Mycobacteriales bacterium | reverse complement strand
GTGGTCGCCGGCCTGCTGATCGGGCATAAATCCCCGGGGATGCCCAGGGGTGCGTCCCGGGTCAGTGAACGCACCAACTGGGCGACCGTTCAGTTTCTGCTCGAAAATTCGGTCTTCCTGCTGATCGGTCTGCAGGTCAAACAGGTCATCCAGAGCGCCACGCGCGATTCCCTCGGCGGCGGCCAGATCTGGTTCGGGTGCCTCATCGTGCTGGTTGCCGTGCTGGTGCTCCGACCGATTTGGGTATTCCCGACGACGTACCTGCCAAGGCTCATGTTCAAGAAGGTCAGGGCCCGGGAAGAACTGCTGCCCTGGGCTTATCCGGCAGTGGTGTCCTGGGCCGGGATGCGCGGTGTGGTCACCCTGGCCGCCGTTTTTGCCATCCCGCCGGAAGTCGAACACCAGCCGGTGATGGTGCTGGCCGCACTGGTTGTGGTGGCCGGAACTCTGGGTCTGCAGGGCGCCACACTGCCCTGGTTGGTGCGGCGACTCGGGTTGCGGGGACCGGACCGGCGAGAGGACATGCTGCAGCAGGCCGCGGCGATGCAAGCGGCCACCGACGCCGGTTTGGCCGAACTTGAAAAGGTCACCGGGCCGGACGATTCACCCGAAGTATTGGCGATGATCAAACGCCGCACCCAGGAGCGCGGTCTGGCTGCCTGGGAACGGCTGGGGCGTCCGGAATCGGAGGAATTGACCCCGAGCCAGCGTTATGCCGAGCTCAGACTGCTGATGTTGCGGGCCGAACGCAGGAAGGTGTTGGAACTACGTGATTCGGCCACGATGCCGCATGAGGTGCTCAGTGAAGTACTCGAACGACTCGACGTCGAGGAGTCCATGCTTGATTTCGCCGACAACGATGATGATGAGGAACGCGACAACGATCTGGTTACCCCGGGCGGACCCAGTATGCTGGCCGGCTGCGAGCACCTGCGGACAGCACCGACCGAGACCATCCCGAATTCACCGGGTGAATGTCTGGACTGCACCCGTGACGGCACCGCATCTGTTCACCTGCGAATGTGCCTGGCCTGCGGCAACGTCGGTTGCTGTGATTCATCCGTGGGTCGGCACGCGGATAGTCACTTCAAGACCACCGGCCACGCGGTGATGCGCAGCGTCGAACCCGGTGAGGCCTGGCGTTGGTGCTACGTCGACGAGGTTCTCGGCTAGTCCACCTCCTCGCACCTGACCGGTGACGTGAGTCGTCACCAGCGGCAGCATGATCTGTCCAGGTGATGGCTTCGATCTTCATGGCGCTAGGGGCGCTCCAGGATGTACCAACCGCTGCGGGTCATGCCGGTAATCTGCGATCCGCTGTCCAGAGCTGGTTGTAAGATCGCCCGCTGGGCCCGCCGCCAAGACCTGGCCGCTTCCGGATGGCTGCGCACGAGAGATTCGATATCGGCCGGCGTGCCACACAACTGCCGCATTTGCTGAGCGCCGGAAAAGACGTGGGGTGCGGCCGGGCCACCGCCGTCCGACGGCCACAGAGCGGCCTTCGTCTTTTCGGCTTCACTGATTTGGGGTTCGATCGGGTTTCCCCCGGCGGCAGCGACGGCTGCCTCGCCGCGCAGATCCCAGCGCACCAATACCCGGTCGGTGTCCTGCCCCGTGTTGACCGAATCCGGTATGGCGCCATAGAGGTTGGGCAAATAACGAATGGCTCTTGCGCCCAGCAGAGTCATATTGAAGTACGCATTGCTGCGAACCAACGGGTCGAAGGTCCAGTCGATGGTGTTGACACCGCGAGCCAGTGCCCATTCCCGTTGGTGCATCTTCAGCGCCCAGCCCACGCGGCGGCCGCGGGAGCTGGAGGCAACGGCGGCGACGTGCGAATGCATGGCCAATGCACCGTCTGGAGCCGTGCGGGGATGCTGCCAGGGGCGGATCTCGCCGAATCCGATGGCCACCCCAATCAGTTCATCGCCGAGGAAGGCGCCGCCGATATAACCACCGGAGAGCGAGATCGCCACCGTCAGATCGGCCGGCACCGGGTTGCCGTTGGTGGCGCCGAAGACCTGACTGATCAGGGCGGCGCCGGCGGAGAATTCCTTGATCCCGGCCAACACTCGTATTTCGAGTTCATCGGCAGGTTGCTGTCCCGATTCCAATGCTTCAGCCTGATCAGCTTCCGCATCGGACGTTGCTGGTTCGGCTGGTCCACGATCGGCGGGCGAAGGGGTATCGGTCATAGCTCATCCTCGCATCCGGGACCGGGTGGCCGGCCCAGAGGTAGCTGAGCCTGAAAAACGACTGCCCCGCTGCTGTCAGCAGCGGGGCAGTCGCACAGTCCTACACCGATCAGGTGAAGAGGCTGACGCCGCCAGGACCAACCAATAGGCCGACGACGATCAGAACGACTCCCCAGAGAACCTGCTTGCGGAAGATTGCGAAGATTCCCGCGACGACCAGGATGACCGCCAGAATCCAGAGAATAGTTGCCATCGTTTACTCCTTAATGTTCGCCGCCAGATCGGCGACTGTTGTCGCGCTGCGGGGCGGCAGCACGATCTGGGGAGATAGTACCCGATCGGAAAATATCCAATCATTGTTAAGGCGACACGGTGGGCTATCAGCGCCGGTATTACTCAGCGAATGACCCACAGTGGATTCGAGGTCAGGGGAGTGAGAGCGGGCGGCATTCTCACTTTTGGCATCCAATCGGTCTTTTCGTTGGATTAGCGAGGCCTCCAATGCCCACTGAAGGATGAATTTTGACCGAATCTGTATTTAAAAGGTGGCGCAAATGCATCAATAAGTTACGTTGATAGCGTCCAATAGGTATCAGGAGAGCGATTATGAGCTGCACCCCGGTAACACAGCGTCACCTG
>JBBSRY010000514.1:0-2839 GCA_038242595.1 Mycobacteriales bacterium | reverse complement strand
CAGGCATTGGCCATCCTGGCCGGAACGGCAGTCGCGGTGGGACCCGGCGTGCAGATGACGATCAACGATCCGAACGGTGGGATCCCGCCGGAGGTGCTGCTGGCCGCGTTGCAGGAGCTTCGCAACGCCGGCGCCGAAGCAGTTCAGGTGAACACCGTTCGAATAGGGGTCGACTCGGCTTTCACCGGCACTCTCGGACAGATCACCCTGGACGGAACAGCCCTCAGCGCACCGTATGTCATCCTGGCCATCGGCGATCCGCCAACTTTGTCAGCAGCGATGAACATTCCGGGTGGCGTCAGCGACACCGTCAAGCGAGCGACCGGCACGATGGAAGTGGCCCCATTGGACATCGTCACGGTGGCCGCCTTGCGGGTCCCGGGCCCCAACACCTACGCTCAGCCGGCCGGAGGCTGAGCTTCCGTGCGTGCCGGTCCGATATTTGCCGGACGTGGCCTAAGTTTTAGTTTTACCGATCTGGATGAACAAGCAGCAAAGCCCGACAAGATCAAGCCCGAGAGGTCAATCAGTGATTCCTGAAGAATTGCGGTACAGCGCAGAACACGAGTGGGTGCGCACGGGTGCTGAAAGTGTGGTCAGAATCGGCATTACCGATTTTGCCCAGGCCGCCCTCGGCGACATCGTTTACGTCCAACTCCCAGAGGTGGGCGCCGGTATCACGGCGGGCGACTCGGTCGGCGAGGTGGAATCCACCAAGTCGGTTTCGGAGTTGTTCACACCACTCAGTGGCACGGTGGTCAGTTGTAACGAGGCGCTGGAGTCGTCCCCAGAATTGGTCAACTCCGACCCGTACGGCGAGGGTTGGATGTTTGAATTGGAAATTCAGGAAGCCGGCACCGTGGATGAGTTGCTCGACGCCGATGCTTACGGTGAACTGACCGGGCAGTAGCGGCCAGGAATCGGTACCGCGAGCAGGCGCCGACCCACAATGCAACGGTTGGCATTCCTCGACCGTCAGGCCGACAGTGCGCAGCGATGCCGTGGCACTGTACGGTCGACACCTGAGAATGGTTCGATTGACCGGTAGAAATTGAACCGGGCCGGTCGGCGGATCACTCCTCTCGGTTGAGCTTTGTCAAGGTCTTGTTGTATTCATGAGAATGTCTCAGTGGTTTCATCGCAGAGTTGCCAGCGACGATAAAGGGAGTACCGCGTGACGGAGAGCGACCGCGAAAGCGCAGTGGAATCGACATCGATCTTCGCTAGTGGATTGTTGAGCCAGGGTGAGCCCGAAGCGGAGACGAGCGCCGAGCCTGTTGAAGAAGCAGAAACCGGATTGGATTCGCTGGCCAGCGGCACCGCACTGTTGGTTGTCAAGCGTGGCCCGAACGCCGGATCGCGTTTTGTGTTGGACAAGGACCTGATTACCGCGGGTCGCCATCCGGAAAGCGATATCTTCTTGGATGACGTGACCGTGTCCCGTCGGCACGCCGAGTTCGCCAAAACGGATCAGGGATACGAGGTATCGGACACCGGGTCGCTGAACGGAACGTACGTCAACCGTGAGGCAGTCGAGTCTTCCACGCTGACCAACGGTGATGAGGTGCAGATCGGAAAATTCCGGTTGGTCTTCCTCATCGGTAGCCCGGCGGAGAACCACAGCGGATCATGACCGCGGCGGGCCTCCCGACGGGTGCGATTCTGAGTATTGGGGCGGTGTTGACTCGTCTCAAACCGGAGTTCGCCGATGTCACCATCTCCAAAATCAGATTCCTCGAATCCGAAGGTCTGGTCACGCCCCAACGCACCCCGGCGGGTTATCGGCAGTTCTCCCATGCCGACGTCGAAAGACTGAGATTCGTGCTGGCCGCCCAGCGGGATCAGTATCTGCCGCTGAAGGTGATCAAAGATCAGTTGGAGGCCATTGACCGCGGGCTGCAACCGTCCGGAGTCGGTGCCCGGTTGCCGAGAAATCTCTCGGTGGCCGGGGGGCCGCAAGTGCCCGAATTCACCGTCAGTTCACAGGTACGCATGACCCGGGACGAACTGCTGGTGGAATCTGGACTCTCGGTCGCGCAACTGGGCGAAATCGAGCAGTACGGCTTGTTGCTGCCCGGGCCGGGCGGCTACTACGACACTGATGCCGCCATCCTGGCTCGGACCGTCGGCGAACTGGTCGAGGCCGGCATCGAGCCGCGCCACCTTCGGCAGTTCCGGACGGCGGCCGATCGTGAGGCCGCACTGGTATCGCAGATGGTCTCGGCGCAGGCCCGTCAGAAGAACCCGGACGCTCGGGAAAGAGCCGAGCAGGCGGCGGCCCAACTGGCCACCACTTTGATGAGATTGCATGCATTGCTGGTGAAGTCGGGGATTCGCCGCGAACTCGGCGGCTGAGATCCTGTCCTGCCGGGCGCTTGGTGACTCATCTTCGGCAGGCAAAAACTGCAGTGGATCGGCACTCGAGTGACATCCGCCGTTGGCGCCTTTTATGCGCCATGCGCAGGCCTTCCGCACCTCCCGCCCGCACGGCGCCGGCAGCAGCCGTCGGTACGGCTTCCTGATCAGGTCGCCGGTACGGCACCGAATCATCCCTGAGCGAATTTCAGCCTCCAAGTCGGCCCCGGAGCATGTAGTCACTGGAGTTGATTGTGTAGCGTTGAGTTCGGAGCTGGGAGGCGAGAAATCTAGTGATCGAAATGCGTATCGTCGGCGTCCGTGTCGAAATGCCTAGCCAGCAGCCGATTCTTATCCTGGCCGAGGTGGATGGGCAGCGAAGCCTGCCAATTCTGATCGGTTCGACCGAAGCGACTGCTATTGCGATGCATCTGCAGGGTGTTCGTCCATCACGGCCGCTGACCCATGATCTGCTCGGCCAGGT
>JBBSRY010000513.1:0-2844 GCA_038242595.1 Mycobacteriales bacterium | reverse complement strand
CAGTGTTACCTGGACTCCACTGGTGACACCCTTTTGGTCGGAACAGTTGCCGGGTTGGGGGCGCAGGCGCTGCCGCTGCAGTCTTCCGGTTAGCCAATGCTCAAGACTTTGCCCATCGGGCCGCCGCGTCGGGCTGTCAGGATGGAACTGTGGGAACTTCCTTGACTCGCCGCGCCGGCGGATTGGTGGCATTGGTCGCAGCGCTGCTATTGACGCTGATCGCGCCATTGATGTTGGCTCCGGATGTACCCGGAAATGGCTCAGCAGCGGCGCTACCGGAGCCACCGGCGATAGGTGCCTGCGTCCTGCTGGAGCCGGCCGGCGCAAGGGTGAGGACGGTGCCATGCGACCAGCTGCATGATGGTGAGGTGGCCTGGGCGGCCAGTAGCCGTAGCGCATACCAATCACTGGCCGGCAGTTACGAATCCCAGTGGGCTTGTGCTGCCGACCCTGCTGCTGCGGCCGATTCGTCCTGCCGCAACTGGGCCGATGGCTATGTCGGCACCGGTATCGCGGAGCGCACCAACAAAATCGGAAACTGGCAGCTCATTCCGCCCTACTGGGTCGCCTCGATCGTGCGTGGCCCCGCTGCCGATTTCCCGGAACGGTTGGGCTGGTTCGCGTGCGTGGTCCGGCCGTCTCGTAATGAGCTCTACCTCGACACGGTGCGAGGTGACGGCGAGGAATTGCGCACTCGACGCCCCGGTGCGTACGCCACCTGTTTGGCTCCGGGGGAGTTGGCCATGCGATCGCTGCTTTTCAGCTCCTGCGGTCAACCGCACAGCATCGAATTCATGGCGACCCTGGTGGTCACCCAGGCGATGGCCAATGCCGGCCGGGTGGATGCAGAACTGACCATCGAGCAGCTGCGTCGGCAATGCGCCGATGCCGTCTCCCGGATGACGGGTAACCCTGACCCGACCTATGGCGGGCAGCTCACAATCACGATGGAAACAATATCCCAGCGCGGATTACAGGTAGTTGCTCCGGACCCGGATGCGGCCACAGGGCAGTTGACCCTGCCCGATTGCCTGGTCGAGGTGACCGGTGATCTCGTCCTGACCGACAGCGTGATCGGGTTGGGAGAGTCGGCGCTACCACTGGGCTGAGCACGTTGCGCCAGGAGCGCCCACTCGGCGATCCGTACTGTGGTGCCATGATCGAAGGCGGCGTCAGCAAAGACGTTGATTCCCGTTCCGGCCTACCGTCTCGACGGTGGAGCGGCATTTTGCTGCTGGCCATTGCGGCGTTTGCCGTGTTCGTGATTCCGCGGGTTCTTTCCCCCGGCATCGCGGGATCGCCATCCGGCTTACCGTTTCCGGACCCACCACCCGTGGGCGCCTGTGTTCTGGTTGACCCGGACGCCGTCGTCCAGGTGCCGTGCAGCCAAGAGCACGACGGGGAAGTGGCCAAAAGTTGGCCGGCCGGAGAACTCCCGGCGCCTACCTTTGTGCTCAACCGGAATTACTCGATGTTGGCCACCGATGACGATGGTGCATTACTGACCTCCGATGCCCTGTGTTCCGGGTGGGGATCGCAGTATGTGGGAACACTCAAGAAGTTCGGTCCCGCGTTGTGGAGTCCGGCGGAGCCTTCGTATTTCACCGTTACCGTCGGGGCGCCGCCGGGATCGGGCACCGAAAGTCATCATTGGGTGGCCTGTGTGGTGTTCCCCGGCGAGCAGAGCAAATACCTCGGTTCGGTGCATGACTCCGGTGGAGCGACCGGAAACACCCGCCCGGATGTGTTCGGTTGGTGCTTCCCCACTACGAGCGGCGCGACCCCCGCGGTATATGTGAGCTGCGCCGAGCCACATCGACTCGAGCAACTGGCCACCTTCATCCCGACCCAGCAAATGTTTTACGCCAACACGATCACCGTCGAGACCACCATGACCGAGATCGATAGTCGGTGTAGGCAGTTGGCAACCCAAATGATCGGTGCCGCCGACCCCACATTCGGCGGCCAGTTGGAGATCGTCGCTGCCGCCGTCTCGGACCTGCAAGATGTCGGTGAAGGCATGGAGTCCGTCGTCCGTAGTGGGCTGCTGATCCCCGATTGCGTGGTTCGGTATCTCGGTGCCGGTCAGCTGACCGGCACCGTCGTCGGCCTGGGCGAACATCCGCTCCCGCTGGGTTAGCTGCTGCGTCTATGGAGTCGGCCGACCACTCAGCCGCCCAGCAGCGGTTCGATGACCCCGGGCAGCTCTTTGGCCGTGGCGACAGAGGTATAGGTGCCACCGGTGGCTGCGGTTATTTCGGTCAGGGCCGCAGCGGGCGGGTCGCTACCCAAACCGATGATGTCCAACACCACGCCCTTGTTTTGGGCCGCTGCGGTGGCGATCGCCTGCAGGACAATCGATCGAGGGG
This sequence comes from Mycobacteriales bacterium, assembly GCA_038242595.1. GTDB lineage: Bacteria > Actinomycetota > Actinomycetes > Mycobacteriales > Nakamurellaceae > Nakamurella. The sequence continues at coordinate 475 of JBBSRY010000513.1, read as the reverse complement.
TACTCGGCGTCAGATCAGGGCCATCGATGATCATGATGACCCGATTCAGGCGATCCGGCACCGCCGTGTTCACCGCCTCCTGATAGGCGTTGATGACGGCGGCGTAGGCCCATCGCCTCCCGTCGGCGGACAAACCGGCGACCGCCGCGGCCAACGCATCGGCCCTGGTGCCATCGCCGATCGGGTCGGTCAACTCACCGGTGGGCACCAACTGGGTGTAACCGGGGGCACCGTTGGCATCTGTCACCGAGAAAAGGCCGAACGCATTGGTGGGGTGGTTGGCAATCGCTTCAGTCACCGCCGCCTGACTCCAGGCTGTCAGGCTCGTTCCATCCTCGATCGAACTCATCCCGGCTGAGGCGTCGACGACGAAAGTGATCACTGGCCCCGGCGGGGTCACCGGCGCCGTGCCCACCTCGGCGCTCGTCGTGGTCGCGGCCGACTCGCCGGGTTCGGAAGTTGGTGACGGATCTAT
>JBBSRY010000512.1:0-2857 GCA_038242595.1 Mycobacteriales bacterium | reverse complement strand
GTAGCCGACCAACATAGCTGGGATCAGTCCCGGCTGCCTGCAACGGGTTCGGCACCTCGGAGAGCTCGACGCCGGCCGCGTTGGACAGCAGTTCGGTGGCCCGCTCGACACTGATCGGCCTTTCGAACTCAACATTGACCGACAGCGAGTGACCGGTGAAAACAGGTACCCTGACGCAGGTCCCAGAGACCAGCAGATCCGGCAGATGCAGAATCTTGCGAGATTCGTTGCGCAGCTTCTGTTCTTCATCGGTCTCGTAGGACCCGTCATCAACCAGGTTGCCGGCCAGCGCCACCACATTGAATGCGATCGGCCGCACGTACTTCACCGGCTCCGGGTACTCGACGCCGGATCCGTTGTAGGCCAACACTTCGGCATGGTCGACCACCTTGCGGGTTTGCCCGGCCAGCTCTTCGACGCCGGCCAGACCGCTGCCGGAAACTGCTTGGTAGGTCGAAACAATCATTCGCTGCAGTCCGGCCTCGGCGTGCAGCGGCGCCAACACCGGCATGGCTGCCATCGTGGTGCAGTTCGGGTTGGCAATGATGCCCTTGATGGCCTTGCTGATGTCCTGCGGGTTCACCTCGGACACGACCAGCGGAACCTCCGGATCCATTCGCCAGGCCGAGGAATTGTCGATCACGATGGCGCCGGCGGCCGTGAACAGAGGGGCCTGGGCCAGCGAGGTGGATCCACCGGCGGAGAAGATCGCGATGTCGATCCCGGACAGATCAGCGTCCTCGGCATTTTCGATGACGATGTCACGCCCCTGGTAGCTCAGGGTTTTACCGGCTGACCGCGCCGAGGCGAAGAAGCGGATTTCGGTCAGCGGGAATTTGCGCTCGGTCAGAATGCTGCGCATGGCAGCCCCGACCTGGCCGGTGGCTCCGACCACGGCGAGTACGAGTTTTTCAGACATCTTCAGCGCCCTGTCCCGCCGTGGACCACGGCTTCTTCGACGCCGCCCAAATGGAAGGCGGCATGCAGTGCCTTGACGGCGGTGTCCAATTCCGAATCGCGAACCAGCACCGAGATGCGGATCTCGGAGGTGGTGATGATGTCGATGTTCACCCCGGCCTCGGCCAGCGCTTCACAGAAAGTTGCAGTCACACCAGGGTGTGACCGCATGCCGGCGCCGACCAGCGACACCTTACCGACATGATCGTTGTAGACCACATTGCTGAATTTGATCTCGGACTTGCGGGCCTCGAGGGCGGCCACCGCGCGATGACCCTCGTCCTTGGGCAGCGTGAAGGTGATATCGGTCTTGCCCAGATCGGTGGTGGAGACGTTCTGCACCACCATGTCGATGTCGATCTCGGCGTTGGCGATGGCGCGGAAAATCTTCGCGGCCACTCCCGGATGGTCCGGGACGGCCACCACCGTCACCTTGGCTTCGCCGCGATCGTGTGCGACTCCAGTGATCAATGCCTGTTCCACGGTCAGATCCTCCATATTGCCGGTAACCAGGGTGCCGGGCTTGTCCGAATAAGACGAGCGGACATGCACCGGGACGTTGTAGCGACGGGCGTACTCGACGCAGCGCAACATCAACACTTTCGCGCCGCTGGCCGCCATTTCAAGCATTTCTTCGTAGGTGATCGTGTCGAGTTTGGCTGCGTCCGGCACGATCCGCGGGTCGGCGCTGTAAACGCCGTCGACATCGGTGTAGATCTCGCAAACATCGGCCTTGAGTGCGGCTGCCAGGGCAACGGCAGTCGTATCCGAACCGCCGCGGCCCAGGGTGGTGATGTCTTTGGTGTCCTGCGAAACGCCTTGGAAGCCGGCAACCAACGCGATCGCGCCCTGATCGAGTGCTTCCCGAATCCGACCCGGGGTGACATCGATGATGCGGGCCCTCCCGTGCGCGGACGTGGTGATCACGCCTGCCTGCGAACCGGTGAAGGAACGCGCTTCGGCACCGAGGGCGGAGATTGCCATCGCGACCAGTGAATTGGAGATTCGCTCGCCGGAGGTCAGCAACATGTCGAGTTCGCGGGCCGGCGGCAGCGGCGAGACCTGCATGGCCAGATCCATCAGTTCGTCAGTCGTATCGCCCATGGCTGACACCACGACGACCACATCATGACCGGCCTTGCGGGTGTCAACGATGCGCTCGGCCACCCGCTTGATCCGATCTGCGGTTGCCACCGACGATCCGCCGTACTTTTGGACCACAAGGCTCACTGAACTGCCTGCCCTTCGCTGCGTGTTCGCCACCGGGTAATTCCCCGGAATAACCCGCTTGAGCCTACCGGCGTTCACGAGCCGTTTGCGCCTACCGCAGGGTGCTTGCGCCGTGGCGATGAGCTGCGGTGAATCTTGCTGCATGCAGCTGCGAAGAACGCAAGATCTCCGTGCCATGAGATCCAATCCGAGAGTTCGGCGGCTACGAACCAGCACTATGACCAGACAGAACTCTGTGATCTGGCAGCCGTGAGCATCGTTTCAGGGACGCCAATTAGTTTGATTTTGGATGACGGTAAGTTATAGTTTCGGGTAGCCGAACTTATGACATCAGTACGAGCTACCACGACCGACCGCACAGTTGAGATGAAAAAGGGGGACCACCATGAGCATTCTGGGACACCAACACGCCACTGCGCGGCGAACCACCGCGCGCCGTTCTGCCGCCGAGGGAGCCGTTCTTCTACTCACCGCCCTCATCTGTGTTGCTTTGTTACTCAGTACCCTGGTCGGCTGAGCCGCCGCCTTGGATGTGATGAAACCGCGACGCCTGGCCGGCGCGCTTGTGTTGTTAACTTTGGCCACCTCCTGCTCGGTCTCGTTTGCCGATCCGGCTGATACCCGCCCGGTCGTCCTGACCACCTTCACCGTGCTGGCCGATATGGCTCGT
>JBBSRY010000511.1:0-2862 GCA_038242595.1 Mycobacteriales bacterium | reverse complement strand
CACAATGGGCGGCGTACAACTCACACTGTTCTTCGATGCCGAACACCGAACCAGCGAGCCCAGATGACGCGAGTGCGCGGAGGGCTCATGTGGCGCACCCCTCGAGAGCGAGATAGTGAGCTGTCGATACCGCGCCTGCTCCAGGCGGGTGTTGATTCAACTCACCACACTCAATCTGGCCAGCACGGTGCGGGTCCCGACCCCGGGGCTAATCCGTGAACTCAACACGTAGACATCCCTACGTCTCACGGTGAGAACGTAAGAAGCAAGCTTCTACCGCCGCCGGGCGCTCGTCACGCGACAGTAGCGCTGGCCATGAGGGCCCCAGGGAGATCCCACCAAGAAGCGGGATTAGGGCCACAGTGGCCACCAAACCTACCGTTTCCCTGTCCTCAACCAGGTCGTCCACTGACGGCGGTAAGGCTGTCCTGCGGTTGGCGGTCACGGTACGAGCCAGATCCCACTTCACGATCATCAGTGCGCCGTTCGGCGGTTGCGAAGGACAGGACGCGGAGGCATCCGCGGCCTGGATAGATAGCCGATGGCATTCGATCGCCAGCAGGCTTGGATCTGCAAAATGGGAGGACCGGAGTTGTACTCATTCGCATCGCCTCGCACTGCCGCGAGTCGTCAGCCATTCAACCCGAACGTATGGTTGCGCCGCCCGCACCTCGGTGGTCGGGTAAACGCCACTCGGTGGTCGAATAGCCGCCACGGCCAGTGGCCCAGCAGCTGCAAGTTCACGGACGTTTCACGTGAAACACCACCGTATGCATGTCCACAATCGGGACCCCACCGGGAATCCGTATCCATTCAGACTCCGCCAGTGGGATCGCAGGTTCGTCCCTCGACTTGAGGGTCCCGCTTTCCGAGATCCGCTTGCCTCAATGACCACATCGTCACCTATAGCCACCAGCCGTTGATAGCTGTCGGACCGTCCACCCATGGCCTGCCCGCACTGAGTATGGATCGACCTCAAGCAACGATAAACGAGCAGCTCAGACTACCGTGCAATACCCTGGCCACTCAACAACCCAGCCCGCCAGACAGCGATGTTTCACGTGAAACGCTGCAGTGCGGGCGGGCCAGCACATCAGCAAAACTGACCCCGGCGCGCACTGCGAGACCTTTCGCAGATTCAATTATTTCGGCGCTAACCAAACCTGAGGGGGAGTCGCGATCTGGTGCACCCTGGCAATAGCCATTCGACAAAGTAAATAGTCCGCCCTGTCGTCGCGTTTCACGTGAAACACGCTCGGTCCTATCAAGACCCCATACCCCAACGTTTGACAAGACCACTGTGGGTGCCGCTTTCCGCCGGCACCCACATCAATCTTCCAAAAACTCCTTAGTCCCAACGGCGCACTTCAAATGCTGCACGTCCTCAACAGCGAGCGCGTTCACGGTTCATTCGACGTCTGTTCATGACGATCCACCCGCATCGCACGAGACTGCACGACCCCACCCGTCACGACAACAATTTCCTCGCTGATCGCTGCCCGGCGAAGCGGCCCTTTCACCCTTGTCGGCAATCAGCATCGCGACTGGTCAGAACTGAAGGCCCAGACCCCACCGAATGCAGAAGTTTCACGTGAAACACGATCAGCCCAATTGCTCATCCAATAGGGAACCCCGCCGAAGGTGTCCACGACCGAACCTAGGTAGCACCCGGTCCGCCAATTTTAGATTTCCACGAAGTGCCACGAGGCGCCCAGTTCCACGATGACCGCACGGGCCGGCCACCCAGGACGACAACGACGGGCTCGGTATGGCAATGCCAGAGCACCGTACGTTCCACAAGCCTGCCCATAAGCTACCAATGCCAAGGCCTGGACCGTTCATTGGCGCATGATGGGGGAGTCACGCGTCTCCTGGGACAAGACTCATACAACCGACGACGTACGAAGCTCCCCAACGGCTAAACCGTTCAGCCGCCTAGGCGTCTTCGTTGCTCCGAGATGCTGCCGCCACATCAGAGTCAACTGGCAACGGTGTGCAACGCGCGGATGTGGCGCCATCAACGACGATCTCTTGACCCGAGACAAACGATGCATCCGCCGACAGCAGGAACGCCACTACTGCAGCGATCTCACTCGGTTCGGCAATGCGTCCACGGGGATGTCTTGCTGCCCTTTGCTTTTCAGCTCCTATTGGGTCAGGTTCTGCAGTCAGGTCTGCGGGCACCTGCGAGGTACGGCCCATCGTGGTTCGCACCGGCCCCGGCAACACGGCGTTGGCGCGGATTCCGATCGAGGCATATTCAATGGCAAGCTGCCGGGTCAACGCATTGATCGCGCCCTTCGTCGCGGCATAGGCGAATGCGCCGGGGTAGCCACGGATGGCTTGGATCGAGCTCACCGATACCACGGAACCCCCGCCACCGGCGCCTAAAAATCGTTCAACCGCCTCCGCACAACCCCACATGGTCCCGATCAGATTGACGTCAATCTGCCGACGGACAAAATCGGGGGTCAGCCGGTGGGCAGGCTCGTCCATCTCTACGCCGGCATTGTTGACCCAACCCGCTAGTGAACCCATCCGGTCCGCTGCTTCGCCTGCGCGACGATGTGTGTCGCGGTCGGCAACATCGCCGGTTACCGGAACAAACTGACCCGCAGAGCTCTCTGCCAGCGAGCGCAAGCGATCCGCATCGACGTCAACGCCGACCACTGACCAGTCGGACGAGAGCAGCCGTTCTGTGATGGCTCTGCCGATGCCGTCTGCGGCGCCGGTGACGACGCACACCCGGTGATGGCCTGGGGCGCCCGCTGACGGTGCCGGGGCAGATTGTTGATTCTGTTCCTGGTGCATGATCCTCCGTAGTAACGCAGCAAAAGGTGGCGACGTCGGCCCAGGCGATTT
>JBBSRY010000510.1:0-2863 GCA_038242595.1 Mycobacteriales bacterium | reverse complement strand
CGTTGGAGGGTACGAAGAACCCGACGAGCGATGACCTGTCCAAGCTGAGTCGGTCAGATCTGATCGAAGTGCTTCTCGATCATGCCGATGAGGAAACGACACGAGAGAGTCTCAAGGAGAGTCTTGCTCGTGCCGACGAGCAGGTCCGAAATGAGCAATCCACCGCTCTGGCAACAGCTGTCACGGACCGATAACGAGACGTTACAGGCCAGGTGATCGGTCGGAGCGGCGTTACAGCAGGGATCGGCCGGAGTTGTGTTCAGCGCACCGCTTCGGCCGTTCCGCCGTCTGCGCCTGGGCGTAACACGCTCCCAATGAAATGCGACAATGTTGGGGAGTAGGCCGGGTCACCGAGGGAAGGCTCCCGAATGAAGCGCAAATTATTGCTGGCCGTTGTGGCTGGAGCAATGGCTGTGAGTGCGGGTGCCGCACTACCGGCGACCGCTGCGGCACAAGATATTGGCCTCCGTGAGCTGCCGTGCAGCGCCGAGTTCGTACAGCCGTGGGGGCCGGGCGCGTGGGCACCTCCCCAGAAGGTCGTTTTCAGTCCATTCGGAACTGCCGATATCCACTGCACTTACTTTCATGGATTTGTTACCGCGTATCAGGTAGACCCATGGGGGAACAAGCACCGGCTCAATACAGCGAACCTTGGGCCGTGGAGTAACTACACCTATTTCTGGGATCCAGCAACTTTCTGAGAACAGGTCCTTTTTCGGGAAACCGAGAATCACGCTGAACCCCCTGATCAATGACCGACGACCTCTTTGGTGAGGCGTTGTGGCCAGTGCCGCGTTGTCTCGGCGCAGGCATATTCAGCGGCCAGGAGGTCAGCGTGGGCAAACTGTCGTGTGTCGGCGGTAGCCTGCAACGGATAGGTCGAACTGCGCCGTCTGCAACAGCTGCTTCTCAAGTTGCGCGTTACGGCGATTGAGTCGGGTCGATCTCTTTGCTGTCGGAGGCGTCGATAACGTTGCCGCTCTTCATTTACGCCGACGGACGGCGCCTTCCGGTGTCGAGTTCTCTCGGGTGGCCGACCATTCTCGCAGCTGCGACTGGTAGAGGCCTTCGCGGCGCAGAACGGCAGATTTCGCACCGAACGGGGGGCTGCACGGTACTAAGCGAAACACCCGGAGTCGCGGCGCATCCACGGCAGACGCCGCTCCACGCCACCCTCGGTAGTGAACACCGCTCCGAAATCCCCGCAGACGCTGTCTGCTCAATCTGACGTTCCAGCACCGGGACATCATCCTCGCCACATTCGATGAGAATTCGCCACCACATCGCCAGATCGCCTGAGAATTCGCCAGATTGACTGAGAACTGACACCGACATCCGCCACATGCGGCAGGAACTGACAGGCATCATCCGAATTTAGTTTCATATCGTAACGAGCAATGAAATGAAACGATATGTTACGATAAGCGCATGACCCCCGCAGAGCCGCCCCGCAAACCTGGCTGTCAGTTCCCGCCCTATGTGGCGGATTCCCAGTGAATGTGGCGGCGTGGTGGCGGGGCGGTTGCTGTATCTGGCGGCGATGATGTGTCGGTGCTGGATCAGGACAAGCAGGTAAGTTACGACGACGACGATGTCGAGGCGGTATTCGTCACCGAAACCGGTGTCGAAAAGCGAGTCTCATGGTGGCAGCTTCCTGACGTGATCGACGAGCTCGGGCGGTCGGTGCGATCATTCCCGTCCTATCGCGGGCAGCGGAACTATCCGGGCTGGTACTGGTCTTCGACATTGGCCCGCAGGATCGGGTTCGAGTCCTGGGTGGAGCGGGACCACCTGGTAGCCCTCGATTTTGACACCTCGGTCATCCGGATCGTCTCTCAACCGTTTTGGTTGTCCTGGACACCGGAGGGCGGAAAACGGCGACGACATGCTCCGGACTTCTTGGTGCGCTCGGCAAACGGCGCGGTGATGGTGCTCGATTCGCGGCCAGCGCAGTTGATCGGAAAGCTGGACCGTGAAGCCTTCGACTCGACGGGGCAGGCCTGCGCACGGTTGAACTGGCGTTATGCGGTGTGGGACCAGCTCGACGGAGTGTTGGTGGCGAATCAGCGGTGGTTGGCCGGGTATCGGCATCCCCGTTGTTTCGACGAGACCGTTGCAGCGCGCTTGCTGACGGTGTTCAGCTACCCACGAGCGTTGCTCGATGGTGCCGAGTTGGCGGGAGACCCGCTGGGGACTCTGCCGGTGTTGTATCACCTGATGTGGCAGCAGGTGCTTATGGCGGATCTGGCGGTGGTCCTCTCGCACCACACGATAGTCAGGCCTGCCAGTCGTCTTGTCGATGTGGCGGAACTGGCGGAAGCGGCGGCAGGTGCTGACCGGTGAACGAGCAGCATCGCGTCCTGCGGATCGGTGACCGAGTGATCTACCTCGGGCAGTGCCACACGGTCGTGGGATTTACTGGTGCGACCATCAGGTTGCTCGCCGATTCGGGTGAGACCACGCTGGTCGGGTTGGGGTATCTGTTGTCAGCGGAAGACTTCGAGCTGATCGGTGCCGGCCAGGCTCCGGCTGTGGATCCGGTCGGGTTGCTCGACTCGCTACCCAAGGCCGTGGTCGAGGCCGCGCGGGAGTGGGAGCGGCACTTGATCGAGGTCGACACCGGGGTGGCTACGGATTCACCGGCGGGCACGCGGCCACGCCCGCAGTACGATCCGGACACCCAGACCGTGGCGGCGCGTTGCCGCGCCAAGGCCACCGAGTTGACGGCCGCCGGCAACAAGACCAGCTTCCGCACAGTGGAGCGTATGCGAGCTCGCTACCGGGACCAGGGCTTATGGGGCTTGGTCGATAGCCGCTCGGCACGTGGACGCACTCTGACCGGAAATGTCGACGCGCGAGTGGT
>JBBSRY010000509.1:0-2863 GCA_038242595.1 Mycobacteriales bacterium | reverse complement strand
CAGGGCACCGGCCAATGCGTTCAAGGGGACCGAAAGCACCATGGCAACGATGGCCCAGGCCAGATTGTCAATTGCGGGCAGCAGGGACAATCCCAGATCTGTGGCGGCGCCCACGATGATGGCATTGGCGATGGTGCCAAGTCCCGGCTTCTGTCGGAGTGGAATCCAGAGCAGCAGGACGATGACGGACATGATGATCACCACCACGCCAAAGCTCAGATTTACCTTTTCGGTCACGCCCTGATGGAAGACGTCCCAGGGATCCAGGCCGAGGCCGGCGCGGATCATTATCGCCATCGAGAAGCCGTAGAGCACCAGTCCGACCAGAAGTTGACTGAACCGACGGGTAAGCCTGTTTCTGGGGATCGGCTGGAGCAGTTTGAGCGCACCGGTGGAGCGGAAAAAGTGGTGGTGGGTGACCGGAGTAGACGGAGATTGGCCTGACATAGTTTCCAGAATGTGGGTGATTGGCCTGGATTCCTATAGCCAATTGCGGGAAAGTGGACTGATGCCAACCCCCATCGGTGCCCCCGGTCGCACTGCACCCCCGGGAACCCGGATCTCGGCCGGCACCCTGGTTCGGCAGATCAGCCCGGGCATCACCGTCGAATCCCTACCGCAAGATTTGGCCCAACATCAGGCGAGCTACAAAGAGTTGGCCCGTCGGATCCGCGGCGCCCTGTTGGACGGACGATTGGCCGTCGATACCGGGCTACCGAGTGAACGTGAATTGGCCGTCAAATCCGGACTCTCCCGAACTACGGTTGCCGCTGCCTACTCGCTGCTCCGTGATGAGGGCTGGTTACGCAGCGTCCGTGGATCCGGCAGCCGACTTACCCACGCGCGCTCCCCCGAAGTATCACCCAATCGCACCTATGGTCCGTGGGGCAAAGTCGAGGATCTGGAACCGGATGTCATCGACCTCACCACGGCATCGCTGCCGGCACCTGGACCGGAGATCTCTGCCGCGGTGGCCGACGCGGCCCAGGACCTGATCGGCTACCTGACCGGCGACGGGTATCACCCGTTGGGGCTGATGCCGCTGCGGGAGGTGATCGCAATGCGGTTCACCGCGGCGGGACTGCTGACCTCGCCGGAAGAAATTCTGATTACCAACGGCGCCCAGCACGCCTGGTCGATCATCGTCAACGAGCTGTCGGCGCCAGGTGATCGAGTGCTACTGGAATGTCCGACCTACCCACTAGCGATTGATGCGGTCCGAAACAGTCGCCGGGTGCCGACGCCGGTGGCCGTCCAGGCCGAGTCGGATCAGCCATGGGATCTGGATCTCTTCGATGCCTCGATCCGGCAGACATCCCCTCGGCTCGCCTATCTGGTACCGGATTTCCACAATCCGACCGGTGCGCTGATGGACACCGGAACCAGAGAAGGCCTGGTCCGCCGCTGCACCGGAACATCAACGCTGATAGTGGTGGACGAATCGTTGCGCGAGGTGCCTTTCCCCGGCACCGAGCTACCGCCGTCGTTGGCCGCGTTCGACCGACGCAGTCAGGTTCTCACCATCGGATCGGTGTCCAAAGCACTCTGGGGCGGCCTGCGGGTCGGGTGGATCCGGACCACCAGGGCGATGGTCAATCGTCTCGGCTCGGCGCGAGCCCTCGGCGATATGGCCGGGTCGGTGTTGGATCAGTTGGTGGTGGCCAGGCTGCTCGCCGACCCGGATGCCGCGCTGCACATTCAGCGTGATCGACTGCAGAACGGCTGCCGAGAACTGTTGCAGGCACTGGATTCCGCGCTGCCCCAGTGGTCTCCGACGAAGCCCAGGGGTGGCGCATCGCTCTGGGTACGCCTGCCGGGACCGTACGCCATGGACCTGGCCAGAATCGCGCCGACGGTTGGCCTGCACATCGTGCCCGGCCCCCGTTTCGGACCGGACGGCACGATGGATTCCTACCTTCGGCTGCCGTTCACCGCACACCCGCAAGTACTGGTTTCTGCGGTCGGCCGACTGGCCGGTATCGACCTGGCCGCCGCGAGTGCTCGGCCGGTGCTGCCGGACCGTTGGATGACCTGACGGCGCCAAAACCTAACGGCGCCAAAAACTCAAGGCCTCCAACCTGACGGTGCAAAACAGACGGCGTACCGACGTCTCGCGACGAGCTATCGGAATTTTTCCGGAGAAAATGCCGCAAGCTTCGCCGCGAGACGGTGGATTCACCGGTGACTACCAGCCGCGCTCGGCAAGACGGTGCGGCACCGGGATATCGGCGACATTGATTCCCACCATTGCCTCGCCCAGGCCACGGGAGACCTTGGCGATCACATCGGGATCGTCGTAGAACGTGGTGGCCTTGACTACGGCAGCGGCCCGCTCGGCAGGGTTGCCGGACTTGAAGATTCCGGAGCCGACGAAGACGCCTTCGGCGCCGAGTTGCATCATCATCGCCGCATCAGCCGGGGTGGCAATACCGCCGGCGGTGAACATGACGACCGGGAGTTTGCCGGTGGCGGCAACTTCGCGAACCAGTTCCAGCGGAGCCTGCAATTCCTTGGCCGCCACGTACAGCTCATCCGGCGCCATTGAGGTCAGCCGGCGGATTTCGCCGTGGATCTTGCGCATGTGGGTAGTGGCATTGGAGACGTCACCGGTGCCTGCCTCACCCTTGGACCGGATCATTGCCGCGCCTTCGGTGATCCGGCGCAGTGCCTCGCCCAGGTTGGTCGCGCCGCAGACGAACGGAACGGTGAAGTTCCACTTGTCGATGTGGTTGGCGTAATCGGCCGGGGTGAGAACCTCGGACTCATCGATGTAATCCACCCCCAGAGACTGCAGCACCTGCGCCTCGACGAAGTGGCCGATGCGCGCTTTGGCCATCACCGGGATACTGACCGCGGCGATGAT
>JBBSRY010000508.1:0-2868 GCA_038242595.1 Mycobacteriales bacterium | reverse complement strand
GGCCATCGTTCCCGTCCCGGCGGTGACAGCCGGGTTGCCGCAGGCGCCGCCGAGCGAACGTGAAGTCACCGCGTGGATCGGGCCAAGACTCGGCATCCTGCTGCTGGCCGTCTCTTCCCTGCTGGGCCTAATCACCTGGCTGATCCACTAAACCCACGCACCGCGAACATTATTCATCCTCCGAGGAATGCATCCGGCGGCGCGCGCTGAGCAGTTCCACTTCCGGACGTTCGGCGACCAGGCGTTCAATGCCATCAAGCACCTTCACCAACTGGGCAGCATCCGCGGCCACCAGTCCCGCCGCCAACCCGGCACGCCGATGCAGGTCCTGGCTGCCGGTCTCGGCAACGGAAACCTCAAAGCGACGCCGCAGCTCGGCCAGGATTGGGCGCACGAGCGCACGTTTTTCCTTGAGCGAGTGCACGTCGCCGAGCAACAAATCGAACTCGATCCATCCAAACCACATGGTTACATCATGGCTCATGGGACTCCGGGCCATCCCACCTTCGTGAGATTCGGTCTGTCGCACTGATGCGAGCTTGGGTGGGTGGGTTATCGACGTTCAGTTTCGAATTCTTGCGGTTCACGTAGGGAAAGCTCGCTCCGAAGCAGTGCGATTTCAAGTCTCAGTGCCTCGACGTGGTCGGCAGTCACTGCTGTTTGGGACTGTTCCTGCGCGGACACCTTGTCAACAAGCCAGCTTGCCAGCGTCGCGGTCACGATACCGAGCAAGGTGATTCCGCCAATCATGAGCCCAACAGCGATGACGCGGCCAGTTCCAGTCACCGGCGACAGGTCACCATACCCAACGGTCGTGATGGTGGTGAATGCCCACCAGACAGCGTCCCCGAACGTGCTGATCGTGGCGTCCTGGGCAGTTCGCTCCGCGTCAAACATGGCCAAGGCGGCGATGTACACCAGAAGGACCGAAGCGGAGACCACATAAGTGACGACACGTCCTCGCAGGGCATTGCCGGCGACTCTTTGCATGATGGACAAGAGTGTCACCAGGCGAAGCAGCCTCAGCGGCCGAAGTGCCGGAAGCGCCACGATGGCCAAGTCAGGAAGATGGCGGAAGAACCATGCTGCCCGTCTGGGTGCCAGAATCAGGGAGATCAAGTACTCAACGGCGAAAACAACCCAGGTGATGACGACTATCGATTGAGCGAAGCCGTTCACTCCGGGACCGGGGGCAAGTACCTGCAGTGAATACCCGAAGAGAAAGAGGATTGATGCGGTCATGAGCGGCCATTCGGATATCCGTTCCCAGCGTTCTAAAGTCATCGACTTATCGTATCCGTCACCGAATGCACCGCTTCACCTGAGGCCACACCCAAAAAGCGAACCTCCTGAAACCTGCGTTCAAGGTTGTTCGCTTGCCACGAAAGCCACGGCGAGGGTGGTGGCCGTGTCACCGATGGGCCGGGGGCAAAGAACCTCGCACCACAAACACGGTAAGCCGGCTACCACCTCGTTGGGTGGTTGCCGCTAAGCCCTAGCGGACACCGTTTTCGGCGATGGCCGCAGCCAGGACCGGGGCCAGGCGCTTGACGCCCTCGCGGATCTTCTCTTCGGGTACCGCACTGAAGGCCAGGCGCAGCTGGTTGCTGGGTGTGTCGGAAGGGCTGAAGGCGGCACCAGGAATGAATACCACCCCGGCAGCGATGCCCTTGGCCAGCAGCTGGTATGTGTCGATTCCTTCGGGCAGGGTAACCCAGATGAAGAAGCCGCCCTCCGGACGGGTGTAGCTAACCGTTTCGGGCATGTACTCATCCAACGCTTCGAGCATCGCGGCGCAACGGGCTGCGTAGAGCTCCCGGTACGTCTGGATCTGCCTACGCCAGTCATGGCCCTGGAGGTACTTGCTGATCAGCATCTGGTTAAACGTCGCCGGGCAGAGCGTCACCGCCTCGGCGGCCAGGTAGAAGCGGCGGAACAAGTGCGACGGAACCACGGCCCAGCCGATGCGCAGGCCCGGGGCCAGGATCTTGGAAAAGGAGCCCATGTAGATCACGTGTTCCGGGTAGTTCGCGCGCAGTGGCTTGATGTGTTCCCCGGTGTAGCGCAGCATTCCGTACGGGTTGTCTTCCAGGATGAGGATGTTCTCTTCGATGCAGATCTCGGCAATCCGGGCTCGGCGCTCGGCTGCCAAAGTGATGCCTGAAGGGTTGTTGAAGTTGGGGATCGTGTAGAGGAACTTGATCCGTGCGCCCTCTTCACGCAATTCGGTGATGCGGTGGCCCAGGGCGGAGGGGATGAGCCCGTGCTGGTCGGTGGCTATCGGCTCGGTGCGCACTTGGTAGGCCTCGAAGGTGTTCAGCGCGCCCACATAGGTGGGATCCTCGCACAATACGGTGTCCCCGGGATTGCAGAAGACCTTGCAGGCAACATCCTGTGCAGCTTGTGACCCGGTGGTGATAACAATGTTATCCGGGTCGACCCCGGTGATCCCTTCCTCGGCCATGACTTCGCAGATCTGCGTCCGAAGCTCCTCGGTACCCGCTCCGCTGCCGTATTGCAGGGCAATCATGCCCTCGTTGATGATCAGCTCGGAGGCCATGGCGGCTAGTTTGTCCAGCGGCAGGGATTGCAGGTAGGGATTTCCTCCTGCCAGCGAGACCAGCGACGGGTCCAGGGAGAGCTCGAAGACATCGCGAACCGCTGACTGCTTGATGTGCGCCGCCCGCTCGGAGAAGAGCGATTCGTGCGCCGCGGCGCGTGCGAAGGCGATTTCGGTTTCACTGCCCGTAGCGGGTCCTGTAATTGAGCTCACACCGGCACTTTATCAACACTTGTTGCCTATCAGTCAACAGCGGGCTATTTCTGGCTTAGGTATTCGTGAACCTCGGTACCGTTGACAAGGACCTT
>JBBSRY010000507.1:0-2869 GCA_038242595.1 Mycobacteriales bacterium | reverse complement strand
GATGGCGCCAAGATCGAGATGATCGAATGGTCTGGGCTCGAGGCAGGCTGGCCTGTTCAACCTGGACCGCAGGGCGTCAACCACGTGGCCTTCGGCGTGGCCGACATCCAGATCACCCGAGAGTTTTACCAGGGCTTGGGCTTCACCGGGCAACTGTTCGAATCCGATGGATACTTCGAGCCGATGCACCCGTGGTATCACCCGCGCACCCCACCCCGCCAGCAGATGATGTTGCTGACCCACCCGCTGGGCGGCGGCCTGGAGCCGGTGCAACACTTCCCACCATCACCGGACATGCGCGGCGACTGGGGCCACCTCGGGACCTTCGAATTTGCCATCGGGGCGCGCAGTCTCGAACGGGCCATCGATCACCTGGCCGATCAAGGCGTATCAATGGTGACGGAGCCGACCACCATTGATCTGGGCGGCGGCGCCTCCTGGAGCTACGCCTACTTCGCTGACCCCGATGACCTTTACGTCTGCGTCAGCGAAGTGCGGGCATGACCGCGGCTGCGGATCAGGCACCGTCAACCGAAACTGACCAGGAACCACATCTTTTGACCAAGACGGACTACCCCGAACGGACCATCCAGACAGGCGATCCGATCATTCGGATGCGCAATATTCGTAAGTCATTCGGCGAATTGGAAGTCCTCAAGGGCATCGATCTGGAGATATTCGCCGGCGAGCATGTCGTACTGTTCGGACCGTCCGGTTCCGGAAAGTCCACCGTGTTGCGCAGCATCAACCTGCTGGCCGAGCCAACTGTCGGCTCTTTGCAGGTGGACGGGATCGAGTACGGTCCGGGCCTGCCCGGCGAGAACAGCAAACGTGGAAAATCATTACAATTGCGCCGCACCGTTGGGATGGTGTTCCAACAGTTCAACCTGTTCCCCCATCTCACCGCCCTGGACAATGTCTGCCTGCCGTTGAGATCCGTACATGGATTGAAACGCGCTGAGGCGCAGGAGAAGTCGGCAGCTGCACTGAAACGAGTCGGACTGCTGCCGCGGGCGGCCCACTACCCCGCCCAACTCTCCGGTGGCCAGCAACAGCGGGTTGCCATCGCCAGGGCTCTGGCTCTTGACCCCAAGGTCATGCTGTTCGACGAGCCAACCTCGGCGCTGGATCCGGAGTTGGTCGGCGAGGTACTTAAAACGATGCACGAAGTGGCAGAGACCGGAATGACCATGGTTGTTGTCACGCACGAGATCGGGTTTGCCCGAGAGATAGGTGATCTCAACGTGTTTATGGAAGATGGCGTCATTGTCGAAAGTGGTGGACGCGGTTTCTACGACAATTGCGTAAGTCCACGCGCCATGGAATTCATCAAGGCGGTGCGCTGAATGGACATCTCCGACTACAACTGGAGTTTGATCTGGGACAACCACGAGGCACTCCTGAACGGCCTGCTGGTAGCGCTCAAGGTGTCGCTGGTGGCGCTCGTCGTTGCTATTGTGGGTGGCCTGGCGCTGGCGCTGATCCGGATGGGTCGCAAACCGTTCTCTTGGATAGCCGCTATCTACATCAACGTCTTTCGTGGAGTTCCGGCCCTGGTCAGCGTCATCTGGGTGTACTTCGGAATCTCCCTGCTCCTGGGGATCAGCTTCAGCGTTTTCCAAGCCGGCGTCATCGCACTATCCCTGCTCTACAGCGCCTTCATGGCCGAGATCTTCAGGTCGGCCCTGACAGCCGTGCCGGTCGGGCACAAGGAGGCCGGTCAGGCACTGGGCATGAAACCGACCCGGATCTTCTTTTCGATCATCCTGCCGCAGGCGGTCAAAATCGCCCTGCCGAATATCGGCAGCATGTTCATCGGAATGGTGAAGGACACCTCGACGTTCACCGTCATCGGTCTGCTGGAAGTGGTGCGGGTCACCCAGAACCTGGTGGCGTCCACCTTCCAACCATTCGTTCTCTATACGGCTGCGGCCGGCATCTACGTGGTGGCAGCGTTTGTCATCGACTACGCATTCCGCCTCGTGGAGGGTGCGCTGTCCAGCCCTCCCAAGGGTGTGATTTCACGATCCCTGCGCTCGCGCCAAACCAGACGGATCGAGCACCTCATGAAGGAACCAGTATCAACGGGCCGTTAGGCCAGGACTTTCGCCCTCCCTGGGCCAAAGCCATCGAGAAAGGGAACGCTTGTGCATGGACATCCGAACTTTCGCTCCATCAAACGCGGTCTGAGTGTCGCGACGGTCCTCGCGACCATCACCGCACTGGCCGCCTGCGGTAGCAGCTCCGACGATGCGGCAACCACCGCAACCTCAACCCCGACATCAGCGGCCACCTCAGCGGCTGGTTCGGCCACTTCGGCGGCTGGACCTGCTACCTCCGCCGACGGACCCGCTACCTCCACAGCCGATTCTGCAGCCGAGACCTCGGCTACGCCTGCCGATCTCGGGCTGATGACCCCCGGTGTGCTGGTAGTCGGGATGAATCTACAGTTCGCGCCGGAAATGTACCTGGATGCCAGTGGCAATCCGGCCGGTTACGACGTCGATCTGCTCAACGATCTGGCCGACAGCCTCGGCGTCACCCTCCAGATCGAGAACCTGGATTTCAACGGCCTCATCCCAGGCCTGCAGAGCAAGAAGTTCGACATGGTCTCGGTGGGCCTGACCGCTACCGATGAGCGCAAGCAGGTAGTCGATTTCAGCCGCGAGTACGTCCCCTACACCAGCGTTCTTGCGGTCAAGAATGACGACACCTCGCCGGCGACCGTGGATAGCTACAACCAGGCGGATAAGGTCATCACCGCCCTCCAGGGATCCTCCGGCGAGCAGTTGGCCAAGGACACCTTCCCGAACGCCACCGTCACCGGCTTTGCCGACCAGAACGCTTCGCTGCTGGAGGTTTCTACCGG
>JBBSRY010000506.1:0-2875 GCA_038242595.1 Mycobacteriales bacterium | reverse complement strand
TTCTCTTTGCCTTCCCGCCGCTGCTGCTTGCCCTGACTCTGGCATCATCGTTCTCACGGAATTGGTTCACCATCGCGATAGCGATTGCTGTGGTGTACATCCCGATCTTCGTTCGAGTATCCAGAGGACCGGTTCTCTCGCTCAAAGAGGCCGATTTCATTAAGGCGGCCAAGGTGCTGGGAATGTCGACGGCGCGGATTCTGGCCCGGCACGTACTCCCGAATATCGGCGCCATCATCATGGTTCAGGTCACCCTTTCCTTGTCCTGGGCGGTGCTGACCGAAGCGTCGCTGTCATTTCTCGGATTGGGCACGCCGCCGCCGGCGCCCAGCCTGGGATCAATGGTTTTGGAGGCGCGAGTGCTGATGAATGTCGCCTGGTGGACGATGGCTGCCCCCGGGGCCGCGATCGTGCTGCTGGTAGTTGGCTTGAACTTGCTCGGCGATGGGCTGCGCGATGTCTTCGATCCGCGTCGAGGGGATAATCGATGAATCACGTGCACATCTCGGGTCTGCTCACCGAACAGATCGATCCCGGGTATGAGAACATTGATCGCGCTTCGGTTTCCGAGCTGGTGGCCCTGATGAATCAAGCCGACGCCAGCGTGCCTGCAGCGATCTGGGCTGCCCGCGAACAAATCATCCCGGCTATCGAAGCCATCAGTTCAGCAATGGCCAACGGCGGTCGATTGTTCTACGTCGGAGCCGGCACCGCCGGTCGGATGGGCGTCCTGGACGCAGCAGAATGCGGGCCGACCTTCGATATACCGTCGGATCTGGTGCAGGCAATCCTGGCCGGCGGGCCGTCAGCAGTCACCGAACCTGTTGAGGGAGCCGAAGACGATCCGGCGGGTGGTGCGACGGCAGTCGACCAACGCGGCGTCCGCCGAGGAGATGTGCTGGTCGGGGTGGCTGCGAGCGGACGCACGCCGTTTGTCATCGGAGCGCTTACTGCTGCCGCCGAACAAGGAGTGACTACGGTTTCGTTGGCCTGCACGGTCAACTCTGCCATCGGCGAGCTTGCCGACCATCCCATCGAAGTGTTGGTGGGGCCAGAGGTTATCGCCGGCTCCACCCGGTTGAAAGCGGGCACGGCCCAAAAGCTGGTACTGAACATGATCTCAACGATCAGCATGGTGCAACAGGGCCGGACATATGGAAATCTGATGGTCGATTTGCGCCCGACCAACCACAAACTGCGGGAGCGTGCCGTTGGCATCGTCGCGCAACTCACCGGATTGGACCGCCACGCGGCGCAGGATGCCATGGAGCAATCCGGGAACGACGTCAAGTTGGCCGTGCTGATGACGCTCCGGGAGCTTGATCTGAACCAATCCAGGTCACTGCTCAAGAGCCATCGAGGCAGATTACGCACCGCGTTGGAGGAGAGTCGATGAAGGTACTGGGCATGATTTCCGGAACTTCTCATGACGGAATTGATACCGCAGTCGTAGATTTCCACGTCCACGAGAAGAGGCTTCTCGGCGAGATAGTCTCGGTCGGTAGCACCCCCTATTCGGACTCGCTGCGAAGCAGCCTCGTCGCGGCGCTTCCACCGGGTCAAATTGACTTTGCCGAAGTATGCAGACTGGATACGTTGGTGGGCCAGGCATTTGCCTCCGCAGCCGCGTCCGTGCAGTCAGGTCTGCCGGACCCGTTGGACCTCATCTGTTCCCATGGCCAGACCATGTTCCACTGGGTCGACGGACAACGGGCGCTTGGTACCCTGCAGATCGGCCAGAGCGCTTGGATCGCCGAGACCACGGGAGTGCCAGTACTTTCCGATGTTCGAATCCGAGATATCACGGCAGGTGGTCAGGGTGCACCGATAGTAAGCGGGATGGACCTGATGCTGATGGGAAGCCTGCCCGGCCACCCGGCGGCGCTCAATCTTGGTGGAATCTCCAATATGACGGTACGAGATGGGTCGAACGGCCCGTATGCCTACGATCTCGGACCGGCGAATGCGCTGATCGACGCGGCCATGCTCTCGCTCCATGGACTGGGTTATGACGCCGACGGCCGTAGAGGTGCCAGCGGCAGGGTGCACATCGGCCTTTTGAACGCACTTCTCGCCGAGCCCTACTACCGGCTGCCGTTGCCGAAAACCACCGGTAAGGAGCTGTTTAATGGCGCCTATCTGGAAGCTTTCCTCGCCGATTTCCCAGAACTGGACTCCGATGACCTGATCGCGACACTCACCGCACTGACGGCTGAGGTCGTCGCTGCTGATGTCGCGCAAGCCGGAATTGACACTCTCCTGGTTTCCGGTGGTGGATATGCCAATCCGACATTGATGAAGATGATTGCGCAGCGGCTGCCGCAGGTGCGGGTCACCTCATCACAGGAACTGGGTGCACCGCCGGCAGCCAAGGAGGCGATCGCTTTTGCCCTGATCGGCTGGCAGACCGCACACGGACTGGCGGGCGCGGTGTCTGGTTGCACCGGCGCATCGGGTGCCCGAATCCTCGGCGCCATGACCCCGGGCATAGGTCCCCTGCAACTGCCGTCGCCACTGGCTGTTGGCCCGGAATCGCTGACTCTGAGCGGAGTTCGGTGATGAATGAGCCGATGCTGCAGGTGCGTGACCTCAGGGTAAGTCTAGGTTCCGGGCGTAATGAGGTGGAACTTGTCCGCGGTGTGGACCTGACAGTCAATGCCGGCGAAACGGTAGCGGTGGTGGGGGAGTCCGGATCCGGAAAGTCCCTCACCATGCTGTCGGTGATGGGTCTGTTATCGCCACCGTTGCGTCGCTCGGGCGGCAAAATCATCCTTGACGGGAAGCTCCTCACCGCACAGAAAGAATCACAGATGCGAAAGATCCGCGGCGCAGACTTGGCCATGGTCTACCAGGATCCGATGACTTCGCTGAACCC
>JBBSRY010000505.1:0-2880 GCA_038242595.1 Mycobacteriales bacterium | reverse complement strand
CTCAACATTCCGCTGGCCGTGGTGGTGGTGATGGTTGCGTCCAGGTCGATTCCGGAAACGCGCGACGAAACTTCCACCGGAACCCTGGACATCACCGGCGCCACATTGGCCGCGATCGGCCTGACGGGGATCACCTATGCGTTGACCGACGGGCCATCCCAGAGTTGGCCACCGTTGATGATCGTCTCCGGCTTGCTCGGCGTTCTCATTCTGGCCGGTTTCTTCATCAACGAGAAGAAGCGCCGGGCACCGATGATGCCGCTGGACCTGTTCGCCACCAAGCAATTCTCCGCAGCCAACGCGGTGACCTTCGCGGTCTATGCAGCGCTGGCCGGCGCATTTTTCATCCTGCCGGTACTACTCCAACAGGTCTCCGGCTTCACCCCGCTGCTGGCCGGCGCCGTGCTGCTACCCACCCCAATTCTGATGTTGCTGTTCTCCGCTCGGATGGGCCGACTGGCCACCCGGATCGGACCGCGATGGCCGATGACGATCGGACCGGTGATCGGCGGCTTCGGCATCTTCATGATGTCCTGGCTGGACACCAACTCGTCCTACCTGCGGGCCGTGCTCGCAATGGTGGTCTTCTCGATCGGCCTGACCATCACGGTGGCGCCATTGACAGCGACCGTGCTGGCCGCGGCGCCGACCAACCAGGTCGGTATCGCCTCCGCGGTGAACAACGCCATCGCCCGCATCGCCGGACTGCTGGCGGTCGCGGTACTGCCGGCAATTGTCGGCATCACTTCGGCGGTGTACGCCGACCGATTTGCGCTCTCGGATGCGTTCTCCACCGCACTCTTGATCTGCGGGATCGGATGTGGGGTCGGCGGAGTGCTCGCCTTTTTCACCATCAGCGACGCCGGACGTGCCTCCCCGAAGAGCTGATCACCCTCTACCGCTGGGTCGAGTCCCGACGGAAGTTCAGGAACGCCCGCGACGGTGTCGGCCCACGCTGCCCTTGATAACGCGAGCCATAGATCGCCGATCCGTACGGATGCATCGATGGGCTGGACAGCCGGAACAGACATAGCTGGCCAATTTTCATCCCGGGCCAGAGCACAATCGGCAGATTTGCCGCATTCGACAGTTCGAGCGTGATGTGTCCGGAGAAACCCGGATCGACAAACCCGGCCGTCGAGTGAGTCACCAACCCGAGCCGTCCCAGTGAGGATTTGCCTTCCAGCCGCCCAGCGATATCGTCCGGCAGGGTCACCGCTTCAAAGGTCGACCCCAGCACGAACTCGCCGGGGTGCAGCACAAACGGGTCGTCTCCCTCCGGCTCGACCAGTGACGTCAGATCGTCCTGCTGGATGGACGGATCGATGTGGGTGTACTTGGAGTTGTTGAAAACCCGGAATACCCGGTCCAGTCGGACATCGATACTCGAGGGTTGGATCAGCGTCGGGTCGTATGGATCCAGGCCCAGACGGCCGTTCTCGATCTCGGTAAGCAGGTCACGGTCGGACAGCAACATGCACGTCACCCTATAGGTCAGATCATCTCCGTCCCCAGTCACGCTGTTTCAAGCCGCGGGCATCCTGGGTAATATTCACCTCATGTTTGCCAGAATGATTGCCCGCATCATCGTCATGGCGTTCCTCTTTGCCATCCTCGGCCTCATCGTCGGGCTGGTCGGTAAATATGCCCTGGACATGACCGTCTTCGAGAATCCGTTCTGGGCCGTTGCCATCGGTCTGGGTGTCGGCGCAATCGTCGGGGCCTTTGTGTCCATGCGGATCGAATCCGCCCGCAAGGCCAAGGGCCGGGCCTGATTCTCTCGAGCCTGAATTTCTGATGGCGCGACTCTTGTATAGTCGCCACAGCACCATTGCGGGTGTAGTTCAGTGGCAGAACTTCAGCTTCCCAAGCTGATAGCGCGAGTTCGATTCTCGTCACCCGCTCAAGACATGCCGTAACTGCCTTGACCTTTGGTCGATACTTACCAAGTGCTGCTCACCATCTCGACAACCGGCTCCGCGTCCTGCCCGGCAACGGATCTTGGCTACCTGCTGCACAAGAACCCGGCCCGGCCACAGACCATTTCCACTTCCGTCGGTGACGCCCATGTGTTCTATCCCGAAGCCACCGCGCAGCGATGCACCGCAGCCCTGCTCCTGGAGATCGACCCGATCGGCCTCGTCCGCGGGAGCGGCGCCACGCTTGCGCAATATGTCAACGACCGCCCTTACACCGCATCCTCACTGCTCTCGGTAGCTCTGGCGAAGTGCTTCAAAACCGCCATGACCGGCCGCTGCGACCTTCGACCGGAACTCGCCGCGGCGCCAATGCCACTGCAGATCCACCTTCCCAGTGTCCCCAGCCGCGGCGACCCAGATCTCGCCCACAAGCTTTTTGCCCCCCTCGGCTGGACCGTGACAGCTATCCCCATCCCACTGGACCCCACCGTCCCGATCTGGGGCGACTCGCCATATGTCGACCTCACCCTCGAAAGCACGGTCCGACTGGCCGACGCACTCAACCAGCTCTACGTCCTGCTCCCGGTACTGGACGACGCCAAGCACTACTGGGTCGGTAACGACGAGATCGACAAACTCCTGCGCGCCGGCGGCAATTGGCTTGCCGACCACCCAGCGCGGGAGTTGATCACCCGGCGTTATCTCAAACACCAGCGAAGTCTCATCATCGACGCCGCCGCCCTGATCCTGGCCGGCGATTCTGCTGCCGAGACGCAGGTACTTGAGGTTCCGCTCCGCCGGCACCGGCTGGACGCCGTCCTGGATACCCTGCGCGAATCCGGGGCCGTCCGGGTGGTCGATATGGGTTGCGGGGAGGGTGCATTGCTCCGAGAACTGATGAAGGACTATCGGTTCGGCGAGATCGTCGGAGCCGATGTGTCATCCCGCGAGCTGGATCGCG
>JBBSRY010000504.1:0-2881 GCA_038242595.1 Mycobacteriales bacterium | reverse complement strand
CGAGGCACGGTGATCCTGCCGGCCGATGCCAATGTCGAAATCACCTGCACCACCGACGCCGGCAACATGAATTGCCTGGGCGAACGGTCAGACGGATTCCGTATCCAGCAGTCCGTTTCCGATACTGATCCGGTTTACACCGGAACGATCAAACTGAATGTTCATGTCAATACCGGAAACCTGGAGGTGTCCCGTGGCTGATCCCACTGGTAGAAAACCGTCTCGCCGGCGAGTCAGCGTGATGGGCATCATGTTTGCCTTCATCTTCCTGACCATCGCCTCGGTCGGGTTGACCGGAGATCCGTGGTGGTTGATCAATGAAGGGACCAAGTGGGTCGCGGTCGGCGTGTTGGCGATGATCGGTGTGGCGCTGGTGCTGACCACCCTGCCCGGCAACGGCAAAGAACAGAACTGAATCTCGTTTGACGATCAAGAGATCCAGCTCACTCCCACTCGATGGTCCCCGGCGGCTTGCTGGTGATGTCCAACACGACCCGATTCACATCGGGAACTTCACCCGTTATCCGGTTGGAGATTTTGGCCAGCAGTTCGTAAGGGATCCGTGACCAGTCCGCCGTCATGGCGTCCTCGCTCGAGACCGGTCGCAGCACGATCGGATGTCCATAGGTGCGACCGTCGCCCTGCACCCCCACCGACCGGACATCGGCCAGCAGGACCACCGGGCACTGCCAGATCGCCTTGTCCAGACCGGCTGCGGTGAGTTCCTCGCGACCAATGGCATCGGCGCTGCGAAGCAGCTCCAAGCGCTCATGAGTAACTTCGCCGATGATCCGAATCCCTAGCCCCGGACCCGGGAATGGTTGGCGGCCAACGATTTCCGGTGGTAGACCCAATTCGGCGCCCAGCAGCCGCACTTCGTCTTTGAAGAGTTTGCGCAACGGTTCGACGAGGGCGAACTTCAGGTCCTCCGGCAGCCCGCCGACATTGTGATGGGACTTGATGGTGGCGGTCCCGGTGCCGCCGCCGGATTCGACAACATCCGGGTAGAGGGTCCCCTGAACCAGGAAGTCGACCCCGCCCTCGACTTCGGCGATGGACGCAGCGGCAGTTTCGAAGGACCGGATGAACTCGCGGCCGATGATCTTGCGTTTCGTCTCTGGGTCGGTGACCCCGGAAAGTGCGTCCAAGAACTGCTTCTCGGCGTCGACGGTAACCAGTTTGATGCCAGTGGCGGCAACATAATCGCGCTGCACCTGTTCACGTTCGCCGGCCCTGAGCAGTCCATGGTCGACAAACACACAGGTCAATTGGTCGCCGACGGCCTTGTGCACAATGGCTGCCGCGACTGCGGAATCCACCCCGCCGGATAGCCCGCAGATCACCTTGCGATCGCCGATCTGGGTCCGAATGATCTCGATCTGCTCGGTCAGGATCGAGTCGGCTGTCCAACCCGGTTCGAGCCCGGCCACGTCGTAGAGGAAGCGCTTGAGTACCTCTTGGCCATACTCAGAATGCCCGACCTCCGGGTGATGCTGGACCCCGGCGATCCGTCGTTCCAGATTCTCAAATGCTGCAATCGGGGTGTCCGCGGTGGTAGCCGTGACGGTGAAACCTGCCGGGGCCTGCGCGACCGAATCTCCGTGGCTCATCCAGACATTCAAGGTTTCCGGCAAATCATGCATCAGCGTCGAGGCGCCATCAATGACTCGCAGCCTCGTCGCGCCATACTCGCGACGTCCAGTGCGATCCACCCGGCCGCCGAGGGCGGTCGCCATGGCCTGGAATCCATAGCAGATTCCGAAAACCGGGACGCCGGCGTCGAAGAGAGCTGCGTCAATTTGCGGCGCTCCCTCGGCATAGACGGAGGACGGGCCACCGGACAACACCACGGCGGCCGGCTTCTTGGCCAGCATGTCGCTCAGCGACATCGTCGACGGCACGATCTCGGAATAGATATTGGCTTCGCGAACTCGACGGGCGATGAGCTGGGCGTACTGGGCGCCGAAGTCGACCACGAGGACGGGATGCGCCTGGGTCTGCGGAGTCGTCTCGGTTGGTGACCCCACTACCGCGGGCACGACTGATGATTCGGACACGCGTCCGCCTTTCGCTGCATTGCTGATCCGGCCCTGGGCCGAGGCCCTGATTACCGGCCGAGGCAGAGTCTATCGGGGCGCGAACGTACACCGCGCCGACAGGAATCCCCGGTGATGCCACCACTGGCTGCCGGCTGTCGCCGAGGAAAGCCCGCACCTGACCTACGACGGGTGGTCGTTGTCGCATGTCAGCGGTCGGCTGGAGTTCACTGCGGCGCGGGAGCGAGTCGGGAGTAGACCAGCGCATCAGCCCGGCGAGTGCCAATCAGCAGATAGCTGCGCAACAGTCCCTCGCGTTCGAATCCGGCCTTTTCGAGTGTCCTGCGGGATGCGGTGTTATGCGGTTCGACCCACGCTTCGACTCTGACGTACCTACTCAGGGCCCAGTCCGTCATCAGGTTGACCGCCTGGGTCGCCAGACCCTCCCCGCGGGCAGCCGGCACCAGCCAATAGCCAATACCAGCCACCCCTGGCAACTGCCGAATCTGCAGGATGATCAACCCGATCGCCGCATCCGTTGCCTCTCGGGTGATGGCCAATGAGACACCCTGGCCACTGCTCAAGCGTCCGTGCTGACGACTGATGAACGCCAAACCCTCGGCCGGCGAATACGTGGCAGGGACCGTGGTGCCCTCCGGGATCCGGGTATCGAGCGATGCCTGCCTGATGCAGTCCACATCATCATCGCGCCAAGACCGCAGTCGCACCTCGCCGTCGGTCAATGGTGGCGGGTAGTGCAGTTCGTTGGTCAACTTCACTCCTATCCCCATCCGATGGACCCCACCACGGTTTCAGGCCGCCACTAAAGTTGCAGATGATGTGCT
>JBBSRY010000503.1:0-2884 GCA_038242595.1 Mycobacteriales bacterium | reverse complement strand
GAACTCAGCTCTACACCAGCCGTGGCAGTGGATTCTGGGGGCCGCCGTTCCGGGTGTTCGCGCCGAATGAGTTGTCGGTGCTGACGTTGCGAGCTGGGTGAGGATCTCGACTTCACACGATCAACGACGAGGGCAATCGGTCAACGACGGGGCGATCGGTCAACGACGTGGGCGATCGATAAAAGACGTGGGGTCGGGCGTCGCTTCGCCTCAAGGCGAGTGCACGAGATGGCTCCAGCTGACCCGAAGGTCACGGTATTACATCCGGCGATATTGCTGTGGAGCCTGGGGGATGCAGGCGCCCGACCACTTCCGACTATACTGCGCGAATCCGAACACCGCTAGCTGAACCACCTTGGCCCGGCTATCGAAGTCTTTCGGCAGCCTTGGCCGACTCCATCATGTGCGCCACCAACTCGGCCACTTCGGCCGGATCTGCCTTTTCACCGACAGCGGTTGCCACATCCTCTGCTGCGCAGCGCATCTGATACAACCGATCGGCAAGATCAGCGGCGTCCTGCGCGGTCAGAACCACGGCATCCGGTGGCAACTCACCTCGTTGCAGGGCATGGCGATTCTCATACGCCCGCTGCCGGCAGGACTGGCTGCAATAGCGGCGGCGACGCCCCAACCCCTCCTGCACCGGGAGCTCACGCCCGCACCATTCGCACCGGAGAGGCGCCGACCTACGCATGGTTTCACCGTAACGGCCGGCGACGGGCAAACTGGGTATATGACGCGCTACTTGGACGGCAACGCACCCAGAGCATTTGCCCACCGAGGCTGGCATACCGGTGACCTCGCCGGGTTCGAGAACACCGCGGCAGCGTTCGCCGAGGCCGTTGCCCAGGGCTATCGCTACCTGGAAACCGATGTGCATGTCACCGCCGATGGCAAATTACTGGCATTTCACGATCATTTCCTGGACCGGGTCACCGACGCGAAGGGTCGGATCGCGGCGCTGGATTGGGATCAGGTGAAGAAGGCCCGCATCGGTGGTCGTGAACCCATCCCGCTGTTCGAGGATCTGCTCGGTGATTTCCCGGAGGCCAGATTCAATATCGATCCCAAATCCGATCGCGCGGTCGGCCCGCTGGTGGATGCGCTTCGCCGAACCAACGCGTTGGACCGAGTCTGCATCGGGGCATTCTCGGATCGACGTCTGCAGGCCGTGCGGGCGGCGCTCGGCCCGGCCACGGCAACTTCGCTCGGGCCACGCCAGGTGGTCGGATTGGTCGGCCGGGCAAGGCGGCTGCCCATGCCCTTCCACTCATTTGGTGCCGTCGCTGCCCAAGTTCCGGTTCGGCAAGGCCTGGTCACCGTCGTCAATTCCGCATTCGTGAACGCAGCGCATCGGCGCGGTATCGAGGTGCACGTCTGGACCATCGATGATCCGGCCGAAATGCATCGGCTTTTAGATCTAGGAGTCGATGCTATTATGACCGATCGCCCTGACCTGCTCAAACAAGTGTTGACGGCACGCAACGCCTGGACCACCTGAGCGCTGTTCGCCTGGCGAACCCGTACAGTTTGATCCCGTGCCAGCAGACCATCAGGAGACCCTCACTACCGCGCTGTCCCAGGTCCCTGCTTCCGGTGCCCGGCGCGGCCTGGCCACAGCCGGTCAGGTGAAGTACTTCTACGGTCCGATGGACTGTGGCAAGTCGACGCTTGCCTTGCAAATGGACCACAACCATTCCAGGCAGGGTCGCCGCGGCATGCTGCTGACCCGGATGGACCGTTCTCGCAAACCGCAGATTTCCTCCCGGATCGGCATCACCAGAGACGCTGTCGAAGTCGACGATGAGATGAACCTGGCCGATCTGGTTCGTAATTCATGGGCCGCCGGTCGGCGGGTCGACTATCTGATCATCGACGAGGCACAATTCTTCACACCGGAACAGGTGGAACAACTGGCCCAACTGGCCGACGATGTTCAGGTGGACGTCTACGCCTTCGGTATTGCCACGGACTTTCGCGGGCGCCTCTTTCCGGGTTCGGCGCGCTGGTTCGAATTGGCCGATGAAGTACTGCCGCTGCAGGTGGAGGTCCTGTGTTGGTGCGGTCGGCCAGGCCGGTTCAATGCGCGTGTGATCGACGGTGAAGTGGTTCGCGACGGCGAAACCGTGGTGGTGGCCGACACGGTCAGCGAGTCGGCTACTGACCCTGGAGATGTCAGGACACCGGACCCGGTGCATTACCAGGTCCTGTGCCGCACTCACCATCGCAATGGTGACCTCGGCCCATCATCGGGCGAGGGCACTTTGCCCTTCACGTCCTGACCCTTGGCTTGACCAGCACGATAAGATCATCTTGGGAACGAATGCGTCCCTTCGAGCGTTAAGACTTGTGGCGTCAAAACCAGCAGTGGAAATTTGCCACGCTATATCTGCAGTCAGGAAGGAATGACCAATGGCCGACCGCGTCCTTCGTGGAAGTCGTCTTGGAGCAACCAGCTACGAGGCTGATCGCAATCACGATTTGGCACCGCGCCGCACCGCGACCTACCGGTGCCCACGGGATCATGAATTCTCGGTCCCGATGGCAGATGATGCGGAAGTTCCCGGAGTCTGGGACTGCCGGATGCACGGCCAGGAGTCCAAGCTGATCGATGGTTCGGCTCCAGAAGTGAAGAGTGTCAAGCCGCCCCGCACCCACTGGGACATGCTGCTCGAGCGTCGCACCGTGGAACAGCTCGAGGAAATCCTGAACGAGCGTCTTGCCGACCTCAAGAGCCGTCGTACGGCGTCCTGAGTCCGATCCGCCAAGCACCTCGAGAAGTCATTTGTTGAGGTAGGTCGGCAACGCGCGCATCAAGATTTACTGGGTCAACTGCCGACAAGAAGAACTCGCGCCTACCGCGCGAGTTCTTTTTTGTTTCCCT
>JBBSRY010000502.1:0-2889 GCA_038242595.1 Mycobacteriales bacterium | reverse complement strand
TCCAGGGACATGCCTCGCCCGGTATGTACGCTCGAGCATTCCTCGAGGGTCGATTGCAGGAGGCGGACCTGGACGGCTTCCGCCAGGAGCACAGCCATTACGTGGATGGCAAGCTGCGCGCACTGCCGTCCTATCCGCACCCGCACCAGATGCCGAACTTCTGGGAGTTCCCGACCGTATCCATGGGCATCGGTCCCATGAACGCGATCTACCAGGCGCAGTTCAATCGTTACCTGCACAACCGTGGTCTGAAGGACACGTCCCAGCAGCACGTGTGGGCATTCCTGGGCGACGGCGAGATGGACGAGCCGGAATCGCGCGGTCTGCTCCAGACGGCAGCGAACGAGGACCTCGACAACCTCACGTTCGTGATCAACTGCAACCTGCAGCGTCTCGACGGACCCGTGCGCGGCAACGGCAAGATCATGCAGGAACTGGAGGCCTTCTTCCGGGGCGCCGGCTGGAATGTCATCAAAGTCGTCTGGGGCCGCGAGTGGGACACCCTCCTGCACGCCGACCGGGACGGCGCGCTGGTCAACCTGATGAACACCACCGCCGATGGCGACTATCAGACCTACAAGGCAAATGATGGCGCCTACGTTCGGGAGCACTTCTTCGGACGCGACCCGCGCACCAAGGCCATGGTGGCCGGTATGACCGACGATGAGATCTGGAATCTGCGGCGTGGCGGCCACGATTACCGAAAGGTGTACGCCGCTTACAAGGCAGCGCAGGAACATGTCGGACAACCGACGGTGATTCTGGCCAAGACCATCAAGGGTTTCCATCTGGGTACCGCTTTTGAGGGGCGCAATGCGACCCACCAGATGAAAAAGCTGACGCTGGATAACCTCAAGAGCTTCCGCGACGAGTTGCACATCCCGATTGACGACGCGCAACTTGACAAGGATCCTTACCAGCCGCCGTATTACCACCCTGGTGACAAGAGCCCGGAGCTGGAATACCTGCAGGAGCGGCGTTCTCGCCTCGGCGGTTATGTTCCGGAGCGTCGCACCAACGGCAAGATGCTTGTCCTGCCCGGTGACAAGGTCTATGAAGCGGTCCGCAAGGGCTCGGGCAAGCAGGAAATTGCCACCACCATGGCATTTGTCCGGCTGGTCCGCGATCTGGTTCGCGACCCGGAGATCGGTCCCCGCATCGTGCCGATCATCCCGGATGAGGCACGCACGTTCGGGATGGACTCGTTCTTTCCGACACTCAAGATCTATAACCCTCAGGGTCAGCTCTACACCGCTGTGGACGCCAAATTGATGCTCGCCTACAAGGAGAGCGAAAAGGGGCAGATTCTGCACGAGGGCATCGATGAGGCAGGTTCGGTGGCCACCTTTACCGCCGTAGCCACCTCTTATGCCACTCACGGCGAGCCGTTGATTCCGATTTACATCTTCTATTCGATGTTTGGTTTCCAGCGCACCGGCGACGGACTCTGGGCAGTCGGCGATCAAATGGGCCGCGGATTTGTCATGGGTGCCACCGCCGGGCGAACAACACTGACCGGTGAGGGTCTGCAGCACGCTGATGGTCATTCCCATCTGTTGGCAGCCACCATGCCGCACGTGGTGGCCCATGATCCTGCCTATGGCTACGAAATTGCGCATATTGTCAAGGACGGTTTGCGCCGGATGTACGGCCCGACCGAGGGACATCCCAAGGGTGAAAACATCATCTACTACATCACCCTGTACAACGAGCCTTACGCCCAACCGGCCGAACCGGAGAATCTGAACGTTGAAGGCCTGTTGAAGGGGATTTATCTCCTCGCGCCGGCTGCCGAGCCCGACGGAAAAGCCCGTGTTCAGCTGTTGGCTTCCGGTGTCGGTGTGCGTTGGGCTCTGGAAGCGCAACAGTTGCTGGCCGATGATTGGAACGTCGCCGCTGACGTCTGGTCGGTGACCAGTTGGACCGAACTCAGTCGTGAGGCCGAGAAGATCGATCGGGCAAGGCTTTTGGATCCTTCGCTGCCGGACGTCCCGTACATCACCAAGGTACTCAAAGATGTCGATGGACCGGTTATCGCCACCAGCGACTACCAGCGAGCGGTGCAGAACCAGATTGCGCAGTGGGTACCCACCGATTACACCGCATTGGGTGCTGATGGATTTGGTTTCTCCGATACCCGCGCAGCCGCCCGTAGGCATTTCCTGATCGACGGACCGTCGATGGTGGTGGCGGCTCTTTCGTCCCTGGAAAGGCGGGGCGAATACCGTTCCGGAGCCGCCAAGGAAGCAGTTGCCAAATATGAACTGCATAATGCCAGTGCAGGTCGGTCCGGTAGTGCGGGCGGTGAATCCTAGGCTTGATGACAATTCGATGACGATCATTCGCTGCATGCCCGCGGGTGGCTAATATTCGTCCCGATGTCACCTGGCGCAAACGGCGACCAACAGGCCGTACGAGCGTTGCCCGGCATCCCTCGAGCTGAAAGCAGATGACGCTCGGGTGATCAGGACCCAGCATTGCATATCGCATTCGCTGGTAAAGCTTCAGGAGAGCAGCATGGCGCAGGGAACTGTGAAGTGGTTCAACGCGGAGAAGGGCTTTGGCTTTATCTCCCCCGATGATGGTTCGGCTGACGTGTTCGTGCATTACTCGGCAATTGGTGGCAATGGCTACCGATCGCTGGAGGAAAGCCAGCGCGTGGAGTTTGAGGTCGAGCAATCCGCGAAGGGGCCGCAGGCCACCGGCGTCAGCGCTCTGTAAAGGGCTCAGTCGCAGAAAACCTTCAAAACCGCCGGGCCGGGATCATTTCGATCCCGGCCCTGCGGCGTTGGTACGGCTCTTCGCTCATGAGAAGGTGAAGTCATGCGGCGATGGCGGGTGAGAATGCCGGTCGGCAACGACCTGGCCTCTCCGGGGTACCCCCGGGGT
>JBBSRY010000501.1:0-2904 GCA_038242595.1 Mycobacteriales bacterium | reverse complement strand
CCCGGCCGGCAACGAGACGTACGACACATATTTGTTACTGGTCGGCTTTACCAGAACCAGATGTCGGGCAGTGCGGGTGTAACGCGCCCACACCGCACCACCTCAAGCACCTACAGAGCAGTATCGAGTGAGTAGAGAAAAGGAACTTTCAATGGCTACTGATTACGACGCCCCGCGACGTAACGAAAGCGAAGAGCCCAGCGAGGACTCGCTGGAGGAGCTCAAAGCGCGACGCAACGAAGCGCAATCTGCAGTTGTCGATATCGACGAAGGCGATACGGCGGAATCCTTCGAATTGCCCGGAGCCGATCTTTCGGGTGAGGAGCTGACCGTCAAGGTGGTGCCGAAGCAGGCCGACGAGTTCACCTGTACTTCGTGCTTCCTGGTCCAGCACCGCAGCCGGTTGGCATCTGGCACGCCGGGTCGCGAAATCTGCGTCGACTGCTCTTGATGTCTCTCGATCGATTCTGATGTCTGGTCGAAAAAGTCCGATGACTTCTGGGATCTCAGATCAACTCCCGGTGGCCGAGTCGACCGGCGTCCCAGTGACGTCGGTCTCTCAACGCGATGTCAGCATCGCCGGTGCCTGCGAGAGTGTCACAGAGGGTGCCTGCGAGGGTGTCACCGCCAGCCTGGCTGCTGTCCAGGTGGCCCAGTTCCACCGGGCCTATGAATTGCCGTTGCGCACCAGCCCCACGGTGGAAGTCGGAGCGGCGCAGGTGGCGCTGCGGCTCGCGTTGATCGAAGAAGAAGTACGAGAACTAAGGGAAGCTGCCGAAGCCGGCGATCTGGTCGAAGTTGCCGATGCGTTGGCCGATATCGTTTATGTCGCCTACGGCACGGCCCATGTCTACGGCGTCGACCTGGACGCGGTGCTGACCGAGGTTCATGACTCCAATATGACCAAACTCGGTGCCGACGGGCGACCGGTGCGACGAGCCGATGGCAAGGTGCTCAAGGGTCCGTCATACCGTGCTCCCGAAGTGGCCAGGATCTTGGCCCAGCGCGGATTCAACCCAAATCCGCCCGCCTGATCGGTCCGCATCCGCGGGTGGAGTGCGTCACTTCGGAACGGGCTCGGCCGACCTGGTGCCGGTCTACGATGGGCGTTGCACCGTTGCACTCAGCGGTTGCCCACTCTTTTTCACATGAGGTGATCAGTAATGGCCGGTTCGTTGAGTCGGTGGTTCAAAAAGCTCAGCAGCGATGATGAACAGCTCGAAGCTGCAGCTCTGACATCGTCATCGGAAGCCTGTGGCGCCCAGCACGCCGCGGTATGTCAGCAGGGTCAGGTGGTCGTCGTCCAGGGCCGGTTGCGTTCGGTGGATCTTAAACCGGCCGATGCACTGGCCACCCTGGTAGCCGAGTTGTATGACGGCACGGATGCGATCGAACTCGTCTGGCTCGGTCGGCGATCCATCGCCGGTGTGGAGCCCGGACGCACCATCAAGGTCAAAGGCCGTCTTGCCATGCATGATGGTCGTAAGTGCATTTACAACCCGGACTACGAATTGCGACCCGTTCGCGTATGAGTTCTCCCGATCAGAATCCGCCCGCAGGTCCCGAGGCCGACCCCGCAGGTGGGGTGAGCGCCGCGAAGGCGTCGCCGAAACTGCCGACCATGTGGGAACAAATGGGCGGGCCGATGGGCATGTTCGATTCGGGTCTTCCCGTGGTCGTATTTGTTGCGGTGAACGCCATAGCCGGGTTGTACCCGGCAATTTACGCAGCCCTTGGCGCCGGTCTTTTAATCGCCATTTTCCGGCTGGTCCGGAAAAAACCGGTGATGCATGCCATCTCGGGGCTCTTCGGGGTGGGTATCGCGGCGTTCATCGCCTACAAATCCGGTTCTGCCGGCGGGTTCTTCAAATTCGGCATCTGGTCCTACCTGGCCTACGGCGGTGCCTTGTCGATCTCGGTGCTGGTGCGTTGGCCGCTGATCGGGCTGATCTGGGAAAGCATCAACGGCCGCGGCACCGGGTGGCGAAAGGACAAGAAACTGGTCCGCCGCTACGACCTGGCGACCGGCGTCTGGATCGCCATCTTTGCAGCCCGCTATCTGGTGCAGAACGCGCTGCTCGGCCGGGAGGAAATCGGCTGGCTGGCCACGGCGAAGATTTTGATGGGCACCCCGCTGTACATCCTCGGCATCGTGACCACCGTCTGGATTGTCGTCAAGGGCACCGGCACGGCAATGCCGTCCTTCAGCACAATTATCGGGCGCAAACCGACCCCAGAGGCAGGCAGCCCGTCGGTCAGCCTGCGCAAGGACGTCTGAGCAAGCTTTCCCGCACCGTTGTTGGCCGCCAGCCCCAGCAAGAGCTTTCCCTGGCCACTCTTGGTTTCCGTCACCGGAAATAGTCTTCCCTCACCATTCTTGGCTTCCTCCACCGGAAATAAGTGGCGCTCGAGGCTGGAAGTGGTGAACGAAGGTGCCCGCCCCGGTAGAAAAGCCAGCCGGCACCGGCAAAAAGTGGCACTCGAGGCTGGAAGTGGTGAACGAACGTGCCCGTCCCGGTATGCGGCCAGCAGCCGGCTGACTTTCTAGCGCAGGGCGTCCCGCAGGTCATCCTCGACCTCGGTTGAGGCGACGAACAGCAACTCATCACCAGGCTCGAGCGGGATATCGGCCTGCGGCACGATGACCCGGCCGCTGCGCAGAATCGTCACCAGCGCCGCATCACGCGGCAGATTTAGATCCCGAACCGGTACCCCGGCCAGCGGTGTGGTCTGGGGCAACGTGACCTCGACCAGATTCGCCTCTCCCTGGCGCAGGGTGAACAGTCGGACGAGATCGCCGACACTCACCGCTTCCTCCACCAGAGCGGCCAGGATGCGCGGCGTGGACACCGACACATCAACACCCCAGGCTTCGGTGAACAACCATTCGTTGCGTGGGTCATT
>JBBSRY010000500.1:0-2904 GCA_038242595.1 Mycobacteriales bacterium | reverse complement strand
TATCAACGGCTGGAAGACAAGTTCCCCGGTCGTGGTGTGCTCGGAATCGGCGCCGGTCACCGACAAGCCACCGGGGCGGCGTAAGTGTAGCCCGATGTAACGGGGGAACGTTATCTGGACGCTTTGGACATGGCAGGCGTCGCTCGAGAACGTAGGGTGCTTGCCGCTCTGGGCCCGCGGATGGCCCAGCTGGCGGCCGATCGAACAGCAGGCGCGCATCCGTACCTGACCACACCCGCCCATACCCGCAGCACCCGAGAGGTGATGGGCGCAGGTGCGTTTTTGGCTCCGGAACAAAAGGTCGTGCTGGACAACGATCCGGTCCAGGCCAAAGCGCTGGCCAGAGTGAGTATCCAGCCCTGTCTTGGACTCTCGAATTACACCAACAGCTGGCGCACCCTCGGCTTCAAGGATGCGGACTTTGCCGATGGCGCAAGCGATCGCCTGATTAACTCACTGTTTGCCATCGGCAATCCGGCCACGGCCTTGCGGCGCGTGCGTGAGCACCTGGCCTCCGGTGCCAATCATGTCGCCGTCCAACTCCTGACCCGCCCGAACGAGGACCCGATGTCGGGGTACGCCGCGCTTGCCAGATCCTTGCTCTGATCAACCGGCGGGCGGTTCAGGAGCGCCGTGTGGCTTCCATCTGCCGACCGCCTGAGCCAGCTTGATGACCTCGCCCACATTGGCATCATCGGGTACTGATCGTGAGAACCTTGGTGCACCAGCAGCTATCACCGAATTCTCATGGTGACGCTGGGATTTCCGGGCGGCGATGTGCCGATGATCGGGTGCCTCGGCAAAACTGAGCACCGGGGTCACACAAGCGTTGGTTCCGGCGAAGTTCGCATCCCATTCATCTCTTGTCCGGGTTCGGAAAACCGAAGCGAACACTGAGGCCAAAGTCGACCACTGTGCCCGATCATTCTGAGCCGGTAGCTTCATCTGCGCCAAGCCGAGTCCGGTGAGTAACTCGGCATAGAACTGCGGTTCAAAAGCCCCGACCGCAATATGCTTGCCGTCGCTGCATTCGTAGGTTCGGTAGTACGGTGCGCCGCCGTCCAGGATGTTGTTGTCCCGCTGGTCATTCCAGAGGCCAAGAGCGCGAAGTTCGAGGATGGGCTGGATCAGCGCGCTGACCCCGTCGACCATGGCGGCGTCGATGATCTGCCCCTGCCCAGAACATTGCCGCTCCCACAGCGCGGCCAGGATGCCGGTCACCACATACAGTGAGCCACCGGCATAGTCACCGATCAGATTGAGCGGGGGTACCGGCCGTTCGGCAGGTCCGATGGCATGAAGGACGCCGGTGATCGCGGTGAAGTTGATGTCGTGACCGGCCGCGGGAGCCAGCGGGCCACTTTGCCCCCAGCCGGTCATTCGGGCATAGATGAGCCGCGGATTACGACCAAGGCAGATATCCGGCCCCAGACCCAACCGCTCCATCACTCCGGGCCGGTAGCCCTCGAGCAGCACGTCGGCGTCATCGATCAACTCGAGCACAGCCGCAGCCTCGGCGTCGTTTTTCAAATCTGCAATCACGGTTGTACGTCCGCGCAAGACGTGGGAGGTCAGACCGAATTCAATGGGCGAGCTATTGGGACGTGTCACGCGAACGACATCGGCGCCCAAATCTGCCAACGACATGCCGGCATGCGGCCCCGGACCAATACCGGCCAGTTCGACAACCCGGAGCCCGCGGAGCGGTCCCGCCATGATGCTTCCTTTCACCGCACTGCAACGGTCAGTCCAGAAAGCCGACCAGCACCGTCGGGGTGAGCGCCGGCGCCGGCACGAATTTACGCGCAGCGGCAAGGGAGGCGCCTCGTTCGCAGCCGCGGATGGTTTCGCGCAGGAGATCCAACTTGGCTCGGCTGTTCTGATCGCCATCATCGACAATCAATGTGGGACAAGAAATCTGCCCAACAGATTCCCACCAGTTGGGGTCGGACCGGGCAAGCTCGGCCAATGTGGTTTTGGCCCGATTCAACCCTGA
Source organism: Mycobacteriales bacterium (assembly GCA_038242595.1). Classification (GTDB taxonomy): domain Bacteria; phylum Actinomycetota; class Actinomycetes; order Mycobacteriales; family Nakamurellaceae; genus Nakamurella. Next base: position 908 of record JBBSRY010000500.1, on the reverse strand, counting down.
GAGGTTCTGCAGTAGGCGCCCTCGCCGCAAAGTGGCACCGGCGCCACTGATCGCCATCGCCGGCGCCATCTTGATCTTCTCCACCGGACCATTCCGGGGCGGTAGCGTCGGGCTATCCAGCACCAGTCGATTGACCTGGCCCGGGGAGGCAGCAGCCAGACTCAGTGCCAGATAAGCCCCATAGCCCCGGCCGACGATATCCACCGGATTATCGAAGAGTTTGGTCAGCACTTCGGCAAGATGGGCAATCGTTGCCGCCAGGCCGGCATCCCGCACGGCATCGCTGTATCCACATCCGGGGAGATCAATAGCAACGAACTCGCGCCCGGCCAGCACCAGCGGGCCGCTCAGGTCGGCAAACCAACCAACTGAGGATCCCAGGTCGTGCAGCATCAGCACCGGTCGTCCGGTGCCGTTGGAGTAGACCCGGACCGAGAGTTCGTCGATGAAGATCTCGTGTACCGCATTGAATGTGGCCATCTCATGAAAGTTATCGCATTGGCTGCGGAAACTGTGCACCGCATCACAGTCGGTGCGGATCTTGATGCTGATCTTCATGTCGGTCGCTACCGGGTAGTCCTGGATCAGAGCGCTTGTGCTTGGTTCATCACCTCCTTCCCGGTTACCCAGCCATTCGGATTCGGCGAATCAGTACACGCAGAATTCGTTTTCCTCAGGATCTTTCAAAGTGGTGCAGAAGACGCCGCGATCTTGACTGACCCAGCCATGGGTGGCGCCGAGCGCCAGTAGTCGTGAGACCTCGCCGGTCGCCTTTTCCGACCCAACATGCAGGTCCAGGTGCAACCGGTTTTTGATCATCTTGCTCTCGGGGACCCGCTGGAAAAACAACCGTGGCCTGGAGGCCCGGCGATCCACGCAGGCCGCGATCTCGGCGAAGGCAAGTCCAT
>JBBSRY010000499.1:0-2906 GCA_038242595.1 Mycobacteriales bacterium | reverse complement strand
CTCGGATTCGGCGCACAAGCAGTAGCAGTGACCGGTGGAAGTTCCGGGGTGCAGCTGAGGACCAGGGACACCCAATGGTGGCAACCTTCGATTCCGGCACCCGAGGTGGTGGATCAGACCGGTGCCGGTGATGTCTTTGCCGGCACTCTGACAGCCAGGCTGGCTCTGGGAGATCCCTTGGAACGAGCAGCAAAACTGGCTGCAGCGGCTGCATCGCTGGCGGTTGGCGGGCTGGGCGGCACCGGCCTGGTACCCACCCTTGAACAGACGATCCAACACGCGGGAAGTGCAAGATGAGTGATCGGTTGAACACTTCCACCTTGATGGGGATCAACCCGGTGATCCCGGTGGTCGTGCTGCACGACGCGGCTTTGGCCGTGCCGCTCGCCCGCGCGTTACTCGCCGGCGGTGTGCGCATCCTGGAACTCACCCTGCGTAGCCAGGCGGCGCTGGCGGCTATCGAAGCGATTGCCGAAGCGGTACCGGAGATGATAATCGGCGCGGGAACCGTGGTGCGCCAGGAACAGGTGGCTCAAGCACTTTCCGCCGGTGCACAATTCTTGGTGTCACCGGGCTCACCATCCCCGCTCATTGACACCATGCTGGCCTCCGGAGTCCCGATTTTGCCCGGTGCAGCGACAGTGACCGAAGCGATGGCGCTGGCCGACCGAGGTCTGACCGAACTGAAATTCTTTCCCGCCGCCGCGGCCGGGGGACCGGAATTCCTCAAATCTCTGAGCGGACCGCTGCCTGACCTTCAGTTCTGCCCGACCGGCGGAATAACCAGCGCCACCGCCGAAAGTTACCTGAAGTTGGCGTCAGTGCCCTGCGTGGGTGGCAGTTGGCTGACCCCGATTGACCGGCTCGTCGCCCAGGACTGGGCGGGTATCACCACCCTGGCGGCCGCTACCCGAACGAACTGAGAGCAACGACAATGGCGGTGGGCAACTGACTCTGGCATCTCCCGATCGGCCGGGCAGAGCCGAAATTACGAGTTCTGGCGCCGCCGCAGGAATCTGTGCGACGAAGCTCGGTGGCAACAACCCAGGGTCGGCGTGCATGTTTGGGTGCAGGCCGACGTTTGGCGGGGGATCATGGTTCGATGAACATTCTTCCGGGTGAAGTGCTGGAGCAGTTGGTCCGCGGGACCGTGATGCAGGTGCTGCGGTGAGGTTCGCTGATCTACACCGGTCAGGTGATCCATTCGTGCTGCCCAACGCTTGGGACGTTGGGTCGGCCCGTGTGTTGATTGCTGCTGGGTTCCCGGCAATCGGGACTACGAGTCTCGGCGTCGCTGCCGCCCACGGGTTTGTCGATGGCGCGCGCGGTCTAGGTGGTCTCACGCTCGAGCTTGCCGAAGATCTGCTTGCCGCCGACCTCGAATGTCCGATCACCTGCGACGTCGTGGACGGATTCAGCACAGACTCTGTCGAAGTTGCTGATTTCGTCGAGCGCCTCGCCGTTCACGGAGTAAATATCGAGGACGCGACGGATGGAGCGTTGGTTACCCCGGCCGCCCACGCACGCAAGATCGCAGCGATCAAAGATCGCTGCCCGGGTGTCTTCGTGAATGCGCGCACCGATGTGTTCTGGCTCGGCCAGGGCGGGCTACAGGACGTGCTGGACCGATTGAGCTGCTACGTGGATGCAGGGGCTGACGGCGTCTTCGTGCCCGGTCCGCTGAATGCTGCGACGATCGAACAGATCACTGGCGCAATTTCAGCGCCGCTGACCGTCTGGGCTTCGACGGTCTACACACGCGACCAGTTGGCGGCTGTCGGAGTGGCCAGAATCAGCACCGGGTCGCTGCTCTATCGAGCATCCCTGACCCAGGCGTTGACCACCGCCAGAGCGGTCCGCGACGGACTGCCGTTACTCGAAGCGATGAGCTACGAACAGGTGCAGTCGCTGCACAGCTTCGGCCCTGCTTCACATCAACCAACATCATCGCCAGCACCGGGCATGCCCTAGCCGCGGCCGGTACAGAGACGTCCTGATCACCGGTACCGATCAGGGTGTCGGGGCCGGGCTCGTCGCACCGAGGTGCGCAACTTGGAATCGTCTCGGGCTTGCCAGGCACCAGCGGGCGGAGGTAGCCTGTATACGTATACAACCAGAGAGGGAGCAATATGCAGGACACGGTCAAGGTCTCACCAGAGGAAGCGGAACGGCGCACGATCCGACGGGCGGAGCTGGTCCCGGACACGGAGGCGTTTATCGACACCATTCTTCCCCAATGTGTGGGCAAGGAGAACTATGCGTTGATCGGGCCGGGGGTGTCGGAGAACGCCAATCAGATAATTCCGGTGACCGAACCGCACGGCTTCAATCTGGGTGTGGCTGCGATGCCGAACGGGGTGACCAACTCGTTGCATTTGCACTACACAGCAGAGGTTTTCACCTGCATCAGTGGGGAGTGGTTGTTCCGTTGGGGTGCGGAAGGAACCGAAGGTGAGGCGATGATCCATGCAGGTGATGTCATCACCATGCCGACCTGGATGTTCCGTGGGTTCACCAATCTTGGCGCCGACGATGGGTGGATGTTCTCCTCACTCGGCATGGACGACACGGCAGGCATCATTTGGGCGCCGTCGGTGCTTGCTGCTGCAGCCGAACGCGGTTACTACCTGTCGGCCGATAATCGCTTGATCAAGGGCGTGCCGGGTGAGCTGCCCGAGGGCGTCGAACTGACCGCGCCGATGCCGGAGGAGGAGATCCGTAAACTCCGACCGGTCACCGAAGACGAGATGCGGCAACGGCTTACCCGCCCGGACGACCTGGTCTGGTCCCAGACCCCGTTCCTGGATTCCGCACTCCCCGGTGGCGGCGCCGAACTCGCACTGGTCGTTGGCTACGGGGTTTCAGAGGATCGCTACCAGGCTCCTCGTGTTCACAATCCACATGGT
>JBBSRY010000498.1:0-2910 GCA_038242595.1 Mycobacteriales bacterium | reverse complement strand
TGTGTCTGCAGCGCATCTCCGCCGTATAAATGATTCGACGAACATCCGGCCAGCGCCAGCGCAGCCATGACCGCCAACACCCGACTCGCGCAGCGGCCTCTTGATAGAAACTTCACCCGCACCACGTTACTTAGCCACCGGACATGCCCCTGTGGTAGCCAGAGACCATGACACCGGATCAGTTTCTCTTTCAGATGGCCGAGCGACTCCGCGCCGACGGCGCCGCCGTAGGTACCGGACAGCTTGCCGGTGGGCCGGCATTGGTGGGTTTGAAATCGCAATTCCGCCTTCGCTGGATGGCCACCAAACTCCACCTGTTCACCGTGGCGGTGGCGGTTCCGGTGGCGACCGGCCCATTGCTCAAGCAGTTCTCACAGGACGCTATGGAGTTTGCGAACCAACAGAAGGGCAGTCTGCGCGGGCTGCAGGTGGCCGTGGCAGCTATTCCGATCCTGGTTACTCCGGTGGTGGACCCGTCCGGCGCGGCGTATGCTCGCACCGAACTGATCAGAAAGATCGGCGCCTTCGCCTGGCCAACGATCTTTGACGTGACCACCGCAGTGGCGCATCGTCACCAGGGCACGGTGCTGATCGGCGGCATCTACAACGGTTGGATGCGGCAGCAGACTTCGTTGGCGCTGGGAGTGCCGAATCAGTAACGGTGCAGGATGAACCCCATGAGAATTTGTCACCGCGCTATCAGACCGACCACTGTCAGGGCTGTCGGCCTGGCCGCCATTCTTGGCGGGTCCGGGGTTCTGCACTTCACCACACCGGCCGGATTCGTGAGTATCGTTCCGGCCTCGCTGCCCAATCCGGAGCTTTTGGTGGCGGTGAGCGGCGCGGCCGAACTCGGGTGCGCCGTGTTGCTGGCCAACAGCAACACTCGCGCCGTCGGCGGTCTTGCCAGTGCGGCTCTGCTGGTGGCTGTCTTCCCGGCCAAGATCTCGATGGCGCTGCGGTCGGGCAAGAAATCACCTCGCTTCCGCGCCATTGCCTGGGCCCGATTACCACTCCAGATCCCGCTGGTGCTCTGGGCGCTGCGGATTGCCCGGGAAAGCCGGGGGTGAAAGCAGACGAGGTAGGTCGTGATCGCGCCGCGAGCGACCTACCTCGACCTACCTCGACAATGCGCTTGAAACCTCAGGTGGCCTGGTAGCGGTATACCTCGTTGCCGCCGATGTAGGTGACGAGGGCGCGCTGCATCGGATCCAACGGATCGCCGGACCACAGCACCACGTCGGCGTCCTTACCCACTTCCAACGAACCAACCCGATCGGCCACACCCATCACCAGTGCCGGGTTGATGGTGATGGCCCGCAGCGCGGTCTCTGGATCCAAGCCCTCCTTCACCGCCAAACCCGCCTGCAGCACCAGGTAGTGGATCGGCACCACGGGATGATCGGTGATGATCGAGATTTCCACACCGGCTTTTGCCAGTTTGCCCGGATTGGCCATCGAGCGGTTGCGTAGTTCCACCTTCGAACGCGAGGTCATCAGCGGCCCGATCAGCACTGGCACCCCGCGCTCGGCGATGAGATCGGCGATCAAATGTGCCTCGGTTCCGTGATCGATCACCAGGTCATAGCCGAATTCGTCGGCGATCCGCAGTGCGGTCGCGATGTCGTCAGCTCGGTGGCAGTGCTGACGCCACGGGATTTCTCGGTCCAGCACCTGAGTGAGCGCCTCCATTCGCAGATCGCGGGCGGGGCGGGCCTTGTCCGGCTCCGCGTGGGCCTGCTGGTCCTGGTAGTTCTGCGCCTCGACAAACGCACTACGCAGCACCAGGGCGGTACCCAGCCTGGTGGATGGGGTGACCTTGCGATCTCCGTAGACCCGTTTCGGGTTCTCACCGAGTGCCGATTTCAAACCGCTCGGCGATTTGAGCACCATCTCGTCCACCGTTCGGCCTGCGGTATGGATAGCAACGGTCAGACCACCGATGACGTTTCCGGACCCCGGATTGATGTTGACCGCGGTGACCCCGCCGGACAGAGCGTCGGCAAAACCGAGATCAGCGGGGTTGATGGCGTCCAGGGCGCGAACCCCCGCCGTGTTGGGGTCGGTCATTTCGTTGGTGTCATCACCTGCCCAACCAATTGCTTCCTCGTGCGTGCCCAGATGGGTGTGAGCGTCGATGAACCCGGGAAGCAACCACTGCCCTGACGCATCGATCACCGTGCATTCTTGTGGGAGGGCGACATCGGCGCCGAGCGCGGTGATAGCTCCGTCGCTGACAAGCACGGTGCCGTCGAACGGTTCGCCAATGATCGGCACGACGTGGGCGTTGATGAATGCGGTGACTGTCGAAGGTTGTGTCACAACAAATCCCTTCCGAGGGTGTCCGGGTGCGCGGGCCGGCGGGCGCCGCTGTCGGTCCCCACACTGCCAGCACCGACTCCTGGGCAAACATCGGCCCGGGTCAACCCTGACGAGTTCAGCAGCAGAATGTCGGAGCCCAGCCGTCGTCATGGGACGATGGATCTGATTGCCTCGTTTCGGCCGAACCCGCAAACGTGCGGGCAAGAACTGAAACAGCCAGGTTCGACCAGCAGGAAGATGAGTAGTGACCCAACCTTCGCTCGCGCATACGACGTTCACGCCGCCGGAGCGCATCCGTAATTTCTGCATCATCGCTCACATTGACCATGGGAAGTCGACATTGGCCGATCGAATGTTGCAGCTCACCGGAGTGGTCGACTCCCGCTCGATGCGCGCCCAATACCTGGACCGGATGGATATCGAGCGCGAGCGCGGCATCACCATCAAGAGTCAGAATGTGCGGTTGCCCTGGGCCGTCACCGATGAGGCCGGTGTCAAGCAGGAATACATCCTGCACCTGATCGACACCCCCGGTCACGTCGACTTCACCTACGAGGTTTCCCGGTCGTTGGCCGCGTGCGAGGGCGC
>JBBSRY010000497.1:0-2917 GCA_038242595.1 Mycobacteriales bacterium | reverse complement strand
GCGTCCCGGTTGGGGAAGATCCCGACCGAGTCAGTACGGCGGCGGATCTCACGGTTGAGTCGCTCGTTGGGGTTGTTCGACCAGACTTGTTGCCAGAGCCCTTCCGGGAAGCTGGTGAACGCGAGGATGTCCGCCCGTGCAGCATCAAGGTGCTCATAGGCGTCGGCAAGTTTGTGCTCGACGTAGTCCAGCAACCGGTCGAACTGGGCGTGCACGGCGCCGGCGTCGGGCTGGTCATAGACCGAATGCAGCATCGCTTTCACGGCCGGCCACATGGTTTTCGGTGTCACGGACATCAGGTTCGCGGCGTAGTGGGTGCGGCAGCGCTGCCACACCGCTCCGGGTAGGTTCGCCGCGATCGCTTCGATGAGGCCCCGGTGCGCGTCGGAGGTGACGAGCCGGACGCCGGTCAGGCCGCGGGCTACGAGGTCCGCGAAGAACGTGTGCCAGGCTGCCCCGGTCTCTGATGTCGCCACGCGTAGGCCGAGGACTTCCCGGCGCCCGTCAGCGTTGACCCCGGTCGCGACGAGGACGACGGCGTTGATGACCCGGCCTCCTTCACGGACTTTCATCGTGAGCGCGTCCGCGGCGACGAAGGTGAACGGGCCGGCCTCGCCCAGGGGGCGGTGGCGGAACTCGTTGACGTGCTCATCGAGCTCCGCTGCCATACGGGAGACCTGAGACTTCGAGAGCGCGTTGATGCCGAGGGTTTTCACGAGTTTGTCCATCCGCCGGGTGCTGACGCCGGCGAGGTAGCAGTCCGCGACGACGGTGATCAGCGCGGACTCAGCCCGCTTGCGGCGCTCGAGCAACCACTCCGGGAAATAGGTGCCGGTCCGGAGTTTCGGGACAGCGACGTCGACGGTACCGACCCGGGTGTCCAGGTCGCGGTGCCGGTAGCCGTTGCGCTGGGTCAGACGCTGAGGACTGGGCTTGCCCCATTCAGCGCCGGCCACGGCGTCGGCGTCAGCCGATAGCAGGGCGTTGATCATGGTCTGCAAAAGACTGCGCATCAGATCCGGGGACGCCTCACCGAGGGCTTCAGCAAGCACACCGGCAGGGTCGACAATATGGGGAGCGGTCATCGTGTGTCCTTCTTCGAGTTTGGTTGTCAGAGATCACTCGAAGGATCACGCGGTGGCCGCCTCCATGTCCATCACCATGACGAACCAGACAACCGCGCTACACCACTATCAGGGACTCAACTTATGCCGGCCTTCTGGGCTCCGCAAGCACCAAGGAGCTGGCAGTGCGTGTCGCTCGTGACGAGCTATACGCGGTACACGTTGCCTGCGTACAACTGCAGGCACTGACCGAGCGGGGCGCGACGGATGAGGTCGCCTTCCTCGCGTATGCCGCCTCTCAAGCGACAACATGCGAACTCCTGACCGCGCCGGAACAAGTGCTCGTCGACAACGGCGCTTTCCGCAAGCGGCAACTAGACTACAATCGGCTGCTACCGCTTGCGCAGCGGCTACTTGTAAATCATAAAAACCGCCCTTAGCCGCTGTTCAAGACTAGCTTCTTGCAAAATCACCTCCCGGGCTGCGTCCTGGAACTCGGTCATCCTGAGTCGTGCCTCGATAACTTTCTCCGTTTGGTCGTCCGCCTTCGTCGAGAAGTTATTGACGTGTGGAGATAGTCTATTCCCGAGCTGATGTTCAAGATCCTCAGCGGCCTTGACAACCGGTCCGTTAAACAGGAGTTTTACGTCCGCAAAATTCTCCCGGAAGATAAACATTGCTTGTCGAAAGGCTTTTTTCTGTTTCTCTAGGTCGCCGTCGTTGAGATTTAAACCAACTTCGTCGAATTTCCATAGGACCGCTCGTGCGGCACTTGTGAAAGCGCGAGTTGCCTCGTACTGTTTCTGGCGATGCCAGCGTTTGCGTTCTTGACGGTCAGTGAGAATCGGACCGAGCGCAACACCAGTAAGGACGCCTATAAGGGGGAGGACGAGCTCGAGAATGCTCATTACGTTCCTGTCGGTTCCTGCATTAACATCCGCTTCGAGGCCCTGTCATAGTCGATACTACCCGTCATGGCATTCCTGCTGCTCATCAAAGGCGTTCTTCTGCCTTATTGAGAATAGTCGATTTGAGACAAATTGGGCTCTTTGTAAACGAGAGTGTGGGCCGGGTGTGACCGGGGTGGGCGCGTCGGTGCCGGATAGAGGTCGAGGCCTTCCGATGATGGAGGTTCCTACACGCACCATCTGAAAGACCTCGACGTGCTCAACGCTACCTTTCATGCCCCTGATCTGACGACGTTCTGCCGGCTCGATGAGCTCGGTCTCGAAGCCGTTGGCCAGCACCTCAGCCCGGATCGGGCGTTCATCGAATGCCGTGTACTTGAACCCGGTCGGTGGTGCCGGTCCTGCGGTGCTGAAGGCGTCGTACGAGACACCGTTGTCCGCAAGCTCACCCACGAGCCCTTCGGTCACCGAACCCACCACACTGCTGCTCCGAGTACGCCGGTACCGGTGCGAGCACTGCAGACAGACTTGGCGGGAGGACACCTCGAAAGCAGCCGAGCGGCGGGCGAAGATCTCCCGCCGCGGTCTAAGGTGGGCGCGGTTCGCGATCGTCGTCGATCACCTGGTTGTGTCCCGGGTAGCTGCAGGGCTGGGATGTCCTGGTGGTTGGGTCCCCGGGTAGGAGTCCAGTAACTGTGTGAGTTTCGCATCCGATAATGGGTGCAGGAGGGAATTCACCGAAATGGCCCGTAGACATACCCCGGATCAGGTCATCGCGAAGGTCCGCCATGGCCAGAAGATGCTCAACGACGGTCGGCCGATGATCGAGGTCGTGAAGGAGCTACAGGTCACCGAGGCGTGACTTGTACCGGTGGCTGAACCAGTACGGCGGCGAGATGGGCGATTCGTCGAAGCGGACGAAGAAGCTGGAGAAGGAGAACGCCT
>JBBSRY010000496.1:0-2920 GCA_038242595.1 Mycobacteriales bacterium | reverse complement strand
GGCGATGTAATCCTGACCGGGACGCCGGCCGGTGTCGGCCCGATGGAAGCCGGCCAGACGGTTTCGGTAACGGTGGAGGGCATCGGCACCTTGAGCAATCCGGTGGTCTACCGGCAGTAGCCCACCTGGTCTGAACGGCCCAGCGGCATTCTCGTGACCGGTTAGGCTGGAGCGGCTATGACTACGACACCCATCACCACTGCTCCCACCCCCGCCGACCGCCCGGTGGTGGCGCGCTTCTGTCCGTCACCGACCGGCACCCCGCACGTCGGGATGGCCCGGACCGCCTTGTTCAACTGGGCTTTCGCCAGACACCATGGCGGCAAATTGGTCTTCCGAATCGAGGACACCGATCACGCCCGCAACACCGAAGAGTCCTACGCGGCGCTGATCGATTCGATGCAGTGGCTGGGTCTGGACTGGGACGAGGGGCCGCTGGTCGGTGGACCCAACGGACCGTATCGGCAGAGTGAACGCGGCGAGATCTACGCCGATGTGGCTGACCGGTTGCTGGCCGCCGGACATCTGTACGAGTCGTACTCGACCACCGAGGAAGTGACCGCCCGCCACCTGGCGGCCGGCCGCGATCCGAAACTGGGTTACGACAACTACGACCGGGATCCGGCCGAGAGTTTGCTGGCCGCTGCCAAAACCGAAGGACGCCCGGCCGTGTTGCGTCTTCGGATGCCGGCTGGGGACAGCACCTTCACCGACCTGGTCCGCGGCTCAATCACCTTCCCGGCCGGCTCGGTGCCAGATCCGGTGATGGTGCGGGGTAACAAGGATCCGTTGTACACATTGGTGAATCCGGTCGATGATGCGCTGATGGGGATCACCCATGTGTTGCGCGGCGAGGACCTGCTGCCCTCCACGCCGCGGCAGATTGCCCTGTACAAGGCGATGTTGGAGGTGGGAATCGGGTCCGGCGTACCGGAGTTCGGTCACATGCCCTTCGTGACCGGCGCGGGTAATCGGAAACTGTCCAAGCGCGATCCGGACTCGAGTCTGTTCCATCACCGTGACGCCGGCTTCATCCGCGAGGGCATGGTGAATTATCTGGCGCTGCTGGGATTCTCGATCGGTGAACAAACCGATGTCTTCTCACCGCAGGAATTGGTCGAAGCCTTCGATATTCACCGGGTGTCGTCCAACCCTGCCCGCTTCGATGTCAAAAAGGCCGAAGCCATCAACTCCTCCCATATTCGGTTGTTGGATCCGGCGGACTTTGCCAGCCGCCTGGTGCCGTACCTGCAGGCGTCCGGATCGCTTCCCGCCGCACCATCGGAGGCTGATCTGGCGTTGGTGACAGCGGCCGCGCCTTTGGTGCAGGAGCGCTCCAACCTCATGGTTGATGCCACCAAGATGTTGGCCTTCCTCTTTGTTTCCCAGAACGAGTTCGTGTTGGATCCGGCATCGACAGCCAAAACGCTGAATGCGGCAGCGGTTCCGATCATCGAAGCGGCTGTCGACTCCTTGAAGTCGCTGGCCGAATTCGACGCTGCGAGTATCGAAGCGGCGTTGAAGGCAGCGTTGATCGATGATCTTGGCCTCAAGCCCCGGGTGGCCTTTGCGGCAATCAGGGTGGCTGCCACCGGCAGCACGGTGTCACCGCCGCTGTACGAATCGTTGGAGCTGTTGGGGCGGGAAAAGACGATGACGAGGTTGGCCAGTGCGTTGGCTGTGGCCCGGGCGTCGGCGGTTGTTTCGTGAGCGCTGACCTTGCTGCCGGCTCGGGATTGCGTTGGAGGGCGGTGCTTTTCGACGTTGATGACACCCTGGTCGATTTCGGAGCTTCGGCGGTTGCGGGTGTGCAGGATTTGCTCGGCGAAATCCTGCTCGACGGTGGTAGTGAACTCGAGGACGGACTGGATGAGCAATGGGTAGAGCTCACCGAGTTCTACTATCCGCGGTTCCTGAGCGGCGACATGACGTTCCAGGATATGCAACTGGCCCGGATGGCAGCTCTGCTGAGTTGGGCCGGTGCGGTGGTGCCGGATCGTGATGGCCTGCTGCAGTTGGAGGATCATCGTCAGGAGGTGATGACGAAGCACTACCAGCTCTTTCCCGATGTGCTGCCGACGCTGGCAGCTGCTGTCGCCGCGGGTCTGGTGATCGGGGTGGTGTCCAATAGCGATGGAGCGCACCAGCGGGCCAAACTGGCCGCGGTCGGGTTGGCCGACATTTTTGCTGCGGTGGTCATTTCCGGTGATGTGGGTGTGGCGAAACCGGAGGCGGAGATTTTCCTGGCCGGCTGCCGTGAACTGGGGCTGGAGCCGACTGAGGTGGCCTACATCGGCGATAAACTCGATGTAGATGCGCTGGGCGCGGCCGGGGCCGGCTTGACCGGGATTTGGCTGGACAGGCTCGGCTCGGCCGGCGAAGTCCAGGTGCCCGATCAGGTGACGGTGGTCTCATCGCTATCCGAGCTTTCCAAGCTGTGGGTGAGTGCCGGTTGAGCCGGGCCCATGGTCGGTTCGGCAGTATTGTCGGCCTGCCGACCAGCAGATTCGCTCCAATCGAGGTCGGTCTGTAATATTGATCCTCGTGCCCGGCGGGCACACGGGCCAGCGAAGTTATGGCCCATTGGGGTATGGTGTAATTGGCAACACTAGGGATTCTGATTCCCTCATTCTAGGTTCGAGTCCTAGTACCCCAGCGGTAATTTCCGCCGAAAGTCAGCTGTCACAAGCAGTGTGTCCAACGGTGTAATCTTTACCAGCAGTGGAAATTGCACATGGCAGTTCATCTTGGCCCCGTCGTCTAGCGGCCTAGGACGCCGCCCTCTCACGGCGGTAGCGAGGGTTCGAATCCCTTCGGGGCTACAACAGTTCAGGCTCCCCAACCTATGTTGGGGAGCCTGAACTATTTTTTCCCGCTCGTTGATCCAGCGGAGTCGAGCGCCTGCCATTTCTCCCATCAG
>JBBSRY010000495.1:0-2924 GCA_038242595.1 Mycobacteriales bacterium | reverse complement strand
TCGGCATCCTGCTGATTGTGATGATGATCTTCCGTCCGCAGGGGATCTGGCCATCGAAAGCCAGCGAACGGGTCTCCAAGATCGAGAAGAGACGTGCCTTTCAGGCACCCAGCCAGGCAGGCCAGGAATGAGCACGACACCAATCCCGGGGGGGCCAATCCTTGAGGTCAGGGACGTGCACGTGCAGTTCGGTGGCGTCAAGGCCGTCAGCGGACTGACCTTTGATGTCTTTGAGGGCGATGTGCTGTCTGTGATCGGGCCCAATGGCGCCGGCAAGACCAGCGCCTTCAACTGTATTACCGGGTTCTACCAGGCGACCCGAGGATCGGTCACTTTCCTCGGAAAACCCATCCTCGGAAAACGCCCGGCCATTATCGCTGCGTATGGCGTGGCGCGCACCTTTCAGAACCTGCGCTTGTTCGGTGAGCTGACTGTGCTGGACAACGTACGCGCCGGGATGCATGTGCGGATCAAACAAAGCGCTCTGGATGCCATGTTGCACACCCCCAGATTCCACCGGTCAGAGCAGCAGGCGACCGACGAGGCACACAAATGGCTCGACTTTGTCGGGGCGACGTCGAACCGCGCCTTTGAGGTGCGGAACTTACCCTACGGCGAGCAACGTCTGGTCGAGATTGCCAGGGCCTTGGCACGCCAGCCCAAGATGTTATTGCTCGATGAGCCGGCAGCGGGCCTGAACCACAGCGAAAAGGAGCGGCTGCTCGACCTGCTGGGCCGGATCTCCTCTCTCGGTACTGCCGTTGTCCTGATCGAGCACGACATGGGCTTGGTGATGGAGGTGTCTCAGCGGATCGTGGTGCTCAACTTCGGCAAGGAGATCGCCGAGGGGACCCCGGCCGAGATCCGGACCAACCCCAAGGTGATTGAGGCCTACCTGGGCGCCGAGGATGAGGAAGCCGAACGGGAGGCCGAGAAGATCGCTGCCGAAGGCGCTTTCGAGCTGGCCGCGGAAGAAGAGAGCCGGCAGTGACGAACGCTCTGGAGATCACAGACCTCAATGTCAGCTACGGCACCGTTGAGGCGCTGCGCGACTTCAGCATCACGGTTGGCGAGGGTGAGATCGTCTCCTTGCTCGGCAACAACGGTGCTGGCAAGTCAACCACGCTGTCGACGGTTTCTGGTGTCGTCCGAGCGAAGTCCGGCTCCATCACGGCGTTTGGAGCAGACATCACCAAGGCGACGCCGTGGCACATCGTCAACGAGGGCATTGTGCAGGTGCCCGAAGGCCGGCGGATCTTCTCAAGATTGAGCGTGCATGAGAACCTGCAGATCGGCGGGTACACGGTCAACGATCCCAAGATGATCGACCGGCGGATCAGGGACGTGTACGCGCTCCTGCCCCAGCTGGCTGAGCGCCGGAACCAAGCCGGTGGAACGCTGTCCGGTGGTGAACAGCAGATGCTGGCGATCGGCAGAGCAATGGTGACCGGCCCGAGATTGCTGATGCTGGATGAGCCCTCGATGGGATTGGCGCCGCTGATCGTTGCCCAGGTGATGAATGCGATCAAGGCCATCAATGAACGAGAAACATCGATCCTGCTGATCGAGCAGAATGCCCGCTCCGCACTCAAGATCGCCCATCGCGGCTATGTCATCGACTCCGGCCAGGTGTCGCTGCACGGCACTGCGGCCGAGCTACGGGCCGACTCGCGGGTCATCGACGCCTATCTGGGCAAGTGATGATGGGGACTGGCTCGCCGTCAGCGTCCGCACCGGCACGATATCAGCCGCCAAAAAATCTGCTGGAGCGTTCTTACCAGACCGTTGACTATCACACCGGCGGCGAGCCGTTCCGGATTGTCACCTCTGGGGTGCCGGATATTCCTGGTATGGATGTACCGGATCGGCGCACCTTCGCGATGGGAAGCAACGACATCCAGTTTGTCCGTCGGCTGCTGTGTTCCGAACCTCGTGGGCACGCCGATATGTACGGCGGTTTCCTCACCCGACCCAATGATGACGGGGCGCACTTCGGCGTGCTGTTCTGGCACAAGGACGGGTTCTCCACCGCCTGCGGACACGGCACCATCGCCCTCGGGGTCTGGGCGGTCGAGTCCGGCCGGGTTCCGGCCGAGCCGGACGGGGACACCGATGTCATCATCGATGTGCCGTCGGGGCGGGTCACGGCCCGAGTTCGTTGCCAGGCAGGCCAGGTGATCTCGGTGACCTTCGTCAACGTACCGAGCTGGGTAGTCGCCCGACAGCTGCCGATCGCGACGTCGCGCGGGGAACTGCGGGTGGATGTCTCCTTCGGCGGTGCCATGTATGCGAGCCTGCCGGCCGCCGAGGCCGGCCTGAGCGTGACACCGGTGCACTACGAGGAGCTGATCACCATCGGGCGGGAGATCAAGGATGCCCTGAACGCACCGGATTTGACTGCCAAGGCTGTGGTCTGCCATCCGGATGATAACCGGCTGTCCGGGATCTACGGCACCATTTTCTATGATGATTTTGGAGACATCGCCGCCCTGGAACAGTTCTCGTCGTCCGTGCCGAACGACGCTGAGGTGCTCCAGCAGCGCAATGTGACGGTGTTTGCCGATGGCGAGGTCGACCGTTCGCCCTGCGGGTCGGGTACCTGTGCTCGCATTGCGCTATTAGCCGACGAGGGAAGGCTCAGCTCAGCAGGCGTGTTGGTGCACGACTCCATTGTGGGCAGCCGGTTCATCGGCCGGGTCGCCGGCCGGACCCAGCTGCACGGGCATGCGGCTGTGCTACCGGAGGTGACCGGGATGGCGTACCGGACCGGGGAGTCGACCTTCATCGTCGATGACCGTGACCCGTTGGTCCCGGGGTTCGTGCTGCGATGATTCCCTGGATCGGTGCAGACGAACTGCTCTCAGTCATCGGGCCACAGCAGGCAGTCGAGGCCATCCGGGCGACGCTGCTCGGAGACTTTGACC
>JBBSRY010000494.1:0-2935 GCA_038242595.1 Mycobacteriales bacterium | reverse complement strand
TCGATTTCGACGGTCGGACCCAGCAGGGCGAATTGGTGATTGCCACCTCGGCGGCGGCCGCAATCGTGACAGTTTTTGAAGACCTCTATCTGGCCGGCTTCCCGATCTTCTCGATGCAGCTGGTCGATGATTTTGCCGGTGACGACGATGCATCGATGGCCGCGGACAACACCTCCGCATTCAACTGTCGTTCCGTCACCGGGGGCAGCGGGTTTTCTGAGCATTCGACCGGACTGGCTATCGATATCAACCCCCGGGAGAATCCCTATCTCACCGGTGCGGTTGTATTGCCAGCGTCGGGAACGGCGTTTGTCACTAGGCCGGCCTCGCCGGGGGTGATTCAGGACGGTGATCCAGTGGTGGCCGCTTTTGCCGAAATAGGGTGGAGCTGGGGTGGTTACTGGACACAACCTACTGACTATCAGCATTTTTCGGCATCAGGCCGGTGAACGGAGGTGGGGCGGTGCCGCAGGAGCAGTCTGCCCTCGCCGACCCAACCGTTGCGGCTACCGCGGAGTTGCCGGATTCGGTACAGCGGAAATTAACGAACTGGGCGGCAGATTCGCTGAATTCGCTCCCGGTCGAGCGAGTACCGGTGTCGCTGCGTCGAGTGGCACGTTTTGCCCCGGCGAAACGCGCCAGGGCCGGTTCGGGACCGTTACTCGCAGCACTGGACTCCGATCCGGTATTCAGAGCCCATGTCGCCGAACATGCCCGGACGGCGGCGGGTGCGCCACCGGGGCGGGGTCCCGTCGAGGTCATAGCCGAATCCGCAGCCCAGGCATTCCTGCTTCATCTGCCGGCTGCGGCCGCGCTCTTGGCCGAAGCCGAGTCAGCTGATCAGTTGGACCGCCTGCAGCGCCGAATTTACGAGTTGACCGGCGAGCTGGAGCGCAATTCGGCCGCTCGAAAGCATGCAGAGTCCGAACGGGACAGTTTGCTCGCGGCGCGCACCACCGATGGTGGGAGCGCTACGGCCACCGCAGATATCGATAAACTCCGCGGCCGGTTGCGGGAGCAGGGCACCACGATCAGGGACCTGAAAGACCGATTGGAAAGCCAGCAGGCGCAGGCAGGTGACGAGCTGGTGGGGTTCAAGACAGACCTGGCCAGGTCGCGGGCCGAAGTCAAGTCCTTGCAGGATCGTCTGGAAGCCTCGCGGGTTCGAGCAAATCGGGCGGCGGAGCAAGTGAAGGCGATGGCGTCGGAAGCTGCTGCTGGCCACCACACTGCGGACCGTCGGGTGGATTTGCTCCTGCAGACACTGGAAGACGGCGTGAGTGGTCTGAGACAACAGCTCCGTCTGCGGCACGGTGGGGCTGATCCTGCTGACGCGGTGGCCGATCAGCTCCCGATGACGGTGCGCGGCACCCTGAGGCCTGCTGATTCCGCCCTGCTGGCCGATTGGCTGACGCTACCGAAAGCACATCTGATCGTTGACGGTTACAACATCTCGAAGACCGGATACGCCACGATGACATTGGCCGACCAACGTGAACGGTTGGTCCGAGAGCTGGCCGCGGTGGCGGCCAGAACTTCCTGTGAGGTCACCCTGGTCTTCGACGGTGCGGCAGTGGTGGCGCCGCAGTCGAGGGTGCGGGGAGTGCGCGTGATTTTCTCGCCGCCCGGGGTCATCGCGGACGAGGTCATCCGGCGGCTGGTCCTGGCGGAGCCGATCGGACGCGTGTTGATCGTGGCGACGGCAGACAAGGAAATTTTGGACTCGGTGACCAATAACGGGGCCAGAACGGTCACCCCGGAGGTTTTGCTGACTCTCATATCAGGGTGACGCGCCCCAGCCCGTATCCCCCAAAAAGGTGAGTGGATCTCCGGCGATAGACCCACCAACCTCACAATGCGTGGGTAAGCGCACCGTGAGCCGTTATTTCGTATCAGTGTTGTCCTCGGCTGGGTCTATTTCTCGCGCGCTCACCGCGGTCTGGATACGGTCGTTGGAGATCATGCGGCCGCATAGACTCGGTTCTTCGGTCGATCGCGGCACGTATATACATGCCGCTTGAACTTGGTGTGACTCTGCTCACTTTCTGGTGATTCTCGCAGGTGGGAGTGGGTTCACCACGGGGGCCAGATTTATCTCAAATCAATATCGGCGCTGGGCTAGGCGCAACGGGGTGTGGTGTCGTAACCTATTCGAGACCTAGGGTTTCAGTCTTCAGACAAGAGGACTCCCGAGGTCACCGCCGAATTGACGCGTCGGGGCGTCGAACCGGGGAACCAATTGTTATCTGGGGTGAATCCCCATTCCGCTGATGCTGCTTGTCATCAGGTGAATGGGGTAGGGCTATTTCCTGGCCCGAATCCGTCAGCTAACTCGGTAGGCGGTTCAAGGATGAGAGGTAACGCCAACCTTGGCAAAGCACGTTCACGCCCGTGTGCGTCGTGGCTTCATTATCGCTACTGCGTTCGCTCTGGCCATCGGGCTATCACCAGCTTCACCGGTTTTCGCAGATCCAGCTGATCCGGAAACCCCCACCAACTCCGCTGATGCAAAAGAATTATGGGTAGCGGCAGCCAACGAGGCAGCCGCTCTCAATGAGCGGGTTCTGCAGGCCGATGAAGACGTTGCCACCGCAGCGGCCAACGTCACCTCTGCCGATGCTCTCGTGATTGCCGCAGCTAATGCTGTCGTTGCCGCCGAGGGGGTCAGTGCAACCGCACAGAGCACGGTGGCCAGTTACACCGAGAGAGTCAACGCTTTCGCCAATGCCAGTTTCAAAGGTGCACGGCTGAGCCAGTTCTCATCGTTGCTGACCGCTGATTCAGCTGAGGACTTCCTCGATGAGGTGTCCGCTCTGAATCGGGTCGCGGGCAATACTTCCGACATGCTCGCCCAGGCTGCCCAGGCCAAGGTCGAGGCGGACACCGCCCAGACCGAGGTAGAGGACAAGAAGGTCGAGGCCGATTCAGCCAAGAC
>JBBSRY010000493.1:0-2939 GCA_038242595.1 Mycobacteriales bacterium | reverse complement strand
GGGAGTGACTCAGCACCACAGAGGCTCTAAGGGCGGTATCGCCGAACGCTCAGGCGGGTACTTGACCTCCCTGAGAGGTGCGGCCCGCCCTGGGCCGCCGAGGCTCGTCGGTAGGGTTGGGCCGTTCGGTTTACCCGCAAACACCCGTCGCGGTTCAAAGTTTGTCCGGCGGGTGACACCATGGGCAGGCGTAGCGCCGGAGACCGTCCATGCCGATGCCGGCAACAGCACACAGAACAGAGGGAGAAACACGCGGTGACTCCGAGAATCAACGACGAATCCGAAATCGTCCTGGATGCCCAGGTGGCCCAGTCCGACGAGATGGCAGCGCCCGAACATATCTCGCCGCCGGCGCCAACTGCGGCCTTGGAGTCCGAACAGGACTCCCCGGTCGGCTATCTGGAAAATACGGACCCGGCGAACCAAGAACCCTTATCGGAAGTCAACTACGACGAACAGTTCTACCCGGCCCGCCCGAAGGCGCTTCGGCCACGGGCACGTCGCCGTCAAGAGATTTCGGCAAACCTGAAACCGCCGTTCGAGGCCGACGGCCGCAACCGGGCCTATGTGGACTGGTTGGTCGATCAGTCGATGCTGGGCGACGCAACGATGATGGCCAGGCAGTTGGCCGGACAGGCCAGCATGTGGGCGCACCCGTATGCGCATCCGAATCCGCGTAGTGCGGTCGATCGGGCATCGGTCTGGTTCACCGCTTATCCGCTGTCGCTTAGTACTCGCCCGAACCAGAGTTTTCTGGCAGCCCTGGGCGCCGAAGACCTGTGGGCGGCGTTCGAACGGATCGGCATCAAGGCGATCCACACCGGACCGGTGAAATTGGCCGGCGGCATCACCGGTTGGAAGCCGACACCGAGCATCGACGGTCACTTCGACCGGATGAGCATGGGCATCGACCCGATGTTCGGCACCGAGGACGAGTTCCGGGCGATGTGTGACTCTGCCTCGGCCCACGGCGGCACCATCATCGACGACATCGTGCCGGCCCACACCGGCAAGGGGGCCGACTTCCGACTGGCCGAGATGAACTACCGGGACTACCCCGGGATTTATCACATGATCGACATCCCGGAGGAAGACTGGCATCTGCTGCCCGATGTGCCGGACGGCGTTGACTCCATCAACCTCGATATCGCGCACGAAAGAGCTTTGCAGGATGCCGGTTTCATCATCGGGCATATGCAACGGGTGATCTTCTACGAGCCCGGCATCAAGGAAACCAACTGGAGCGCAACGCGCGCCGTCTGGGATACCAAAGGCAAACAGCGCCGCTGGGTCTACCTGCACTATTTCAAGGACGGACAGCCGTCGATCAACTGGCTGGACCCCACATTCGCCGGGATGCGGCTCGTCATCGGCGACGCTCTGCACTCGCTGCTGGACCTCGGTTCGGGTGCACTTCGGTTGGACGCCAACGGTTTCCTCGGTGTCGAGAAGAGCGCAGAAGAATCCCCGGCCTGGTCGGAGGGGCACCCACTGTCGGAGGCGGCCAACCAGATCATCGGCAGCATGGTGCGCAAGGTCGGTGGCTTCACCTTCCAGGAACTGAACCTGACGATCGACGACATCAAGGCCACCTCCGAGGTCGGCTCGGATCTGTCGTACGACTTCATCACCCGTCCCGGTTATCAGCACGCGTTGGCCACCGGTGACACCGAATTCCTGCGGCTGGTGCTGCGTGAGGGCATGCAGATCGGTGTGGACCAAGCATCTTTGGTGCATGCCATGCAAAACCACGACGAGTTGACCTATGAGCTGGTGCACTTCGCCACCACCCACAAGGACGATTTGTACGAACTCGCCGGCGAGAAGCTCAATGGCTTCGACCTGGCCGAAAACATTCGGGAAACTTTGCGACAGAAGATCACCGGCGAGGCCGGGCCCTACAACATGATCTTCACCCAGAATGGAATCGCCTGCACCACAGCCAGTGTCATCACCGCCTCGCTCGGTTTGACCGATCTGACCGCACTGACCCCGGACGATGTGGAAAAGATCAAGGACGCCCACCTGTTGATGGCGATGTACAACGCCTTGCAGCCCGGTGTATTTGCCTTGTCCGGTTGGGATCTGACCGGCACCCTGCCGCTGCCGACCTCGCAGGTGCAGTCACTGATTTCCGGGGGCGATACCCGTTGGATCGAACGCGGTGGGCACGATCTGATGGGTTGGAACCCGGACGCGACCGCTTCGTCGTCGGGGATGCCGAGGGCGTTGTCGCTGTATGGACCGCTGCCCGAGCAGTTGCAGGACCCGAATTCGTTTGCTTCCCGACTGTCGGACATCTTGCGGGTTCGCGAGGACCACGGGATCGCCACCGGCCAGCTGATCGATGTGCCCGATGTTGGTCAGCTCGGCATGTTGGTGATGGTGAACCGGTTGGCCATCGGCGCCATTCAGGTCACCGTGCTGAACTTCAGCGATGCAGACATCGCAGGTCAGGTCATCTCCGCGGAATTGCCACCCGGTGGGGTGGTGGTGAATCTGGCGACCGGCGAAGTGCTGGCGACGGTTGACCTGCTCGGCAGTTTCGCTATCGAGCTTGGCGCCTTTGCCGGTGTTGCGTTGATCATCAAGGATCCCGCCGACGTCTAGTAAATGTGGGGCCGTCGATCCTATTTCAGCGAGGTTGGGCGGACTAGAGGTTGTTCATTGCCTGCACAAAAACAGCGCCACGCTCTTTGTAGTCCTGGAAGATGCCGAAACTGGGGGCGGCCGGCGACAGCAGTACCACGCCGCCCGGCCCGGCCCACTTATATCCCTGCCGGACAGCGTCTATGAGGCCGGCGGTATCGACGATGGTGACGGCCGGGCCGGCCCCGACGGCTGCCACTTGCTCTCCAATGGCCGGCCCGTTGTCCGGCACGGTCAACATCAGCAGCGGCTCCTGCCGGGTTTGCAGGCCCAATCCCAGCGAGCCGTAT
>JBBSRY010000492.1:0-2954 GCA_038242595.1 Mycobacteriales bacterium | reverse complement strand
TTCACCCCCACTACAACAGTGACGTCGGCCTCTGATTGACTTGGCTCATGACTGTGCTGACCGATGCCCATGCGATGTCCGCTGATTTACAAGCGCTCCGACGCGAACTGCATCGGATACCAGAAATCGGGCTGCAGCTGCCCAAAACCCAGGCCGCGGTCGTGGACGCCATCAGCGGTCTTGATCTCGAGGTGTCCACCGGTGAATCCCTTACCTCGGTCACCGCAGTGCTCCGCGGGGGCAAACCGGGCCCGGCCGTTTTGCTCCGAGGCGATATGGATGCTTTGCCTGTCACCGAGCGCACCGGCCTGGATTTCAGCTCCGAGCACGAGGGTGCCATGCATGCCTGCGGCCACGATCTCCACGTCGCCTCTTTGGTGGGCGCAGCACGATTGCTGACAGCAAGGCGTGCGGAACTGGTCGGTGACGTGGTGTTCATGTTCCAACCCGGAGAAGAAGGTTTCGACGGCGCTCATCACATGATCAAGGAAGGCGTCCTGCAGGCCGCCGGGGACACCGTCGTCGGAGCCTATGGTCTGCACGTCATGTCGGCGCTGCTCCCCAACCGGGTCTTCGGTTCCCGTCCATCGACCTTCATGGCCAGTTCCGATGGCCTGCACGTTCGCGTCATCGGCGCCGGTGGTCATGGATCTACGCCGCACTGGGCGGCCGATCCCATTCCGGCCGCCGCGGAGATGGTCACGGCGTTGCAGACCATGGTGACCCGCCGATTCAACATCTTCGATCCCGTGGTGGTCACCGTCGGGTCGTTCCACGCCGGCACCAAGCGCAATATCATCCCGGACGACGCAATCTTTGAAGCCACTATCCGGTCCTTCTCTCCCGTCGCCCGTGAACAGGTGCTGGTTCGAGCGGTCGCCCTGTGCGAGCAGATTGCGCTGGCCCACGGTCTGCGTTCTGAGGTGCGGGTCGAGCGGGAGTATCCGGTCACCGTCAACAACCCGACAGAATACAAATTCTTGGCGGAAACGACCCAGGACCTGCTCGGCGTCGACCGGTTCACCCGACTCGAGGACCCGAGTGCCGGTGCGGAGGATTTCTCCCGGGTGCTGGAGGCGGTACCGGGATGTTACGTATTCCTGGGGGCCTGCGAGACCGAAGAACCGTTGGAAGCCCCTGGCAACCATTCGCCACTTGCCCGATTCGACGACTCGGTGTTGCCCGACGGGGCCGCACTCCTTGCGGAGCTGGCAGTTCGCCGACTGGCGAGGGCTCAGACCTGAGCTTGCCCACTCAG
The DNA here is from genome assembly GCA_038242595.1 of Mycobacteriales bacterium. Taxonomy (GTDB): domain Bacteria; phylum Actinomycetota; class Actinomycetes; order Mycobacteriales; family Nakamurellaceae; genus Nakamurella. The sequence continues at coordinate 1,696 of JBBSRY010000492.1, read as the reverse complement.
GTCGATAACTCGAGTGAGTAGGGATGGCCGTCCCGTCGCAACCAGACTACGAGCCCTCATTGCCGGGTAAGAATCAGCGGTCCGTCTTCGGTAATCGCAATGGTGTGTTCAACATGGGCGGCTCGAGATCCATCGGTGGTACTCAATCCCCATCCATCTGCCAGGTGGACGTAGTCGTCTCGGCCACCGGCCTGCAGCATGGGTTCGATGGCAATGACCAATCCGGGGCGCAGCCTGAGGCCGCGGTGCGGGCGGCTCTCATTGGGCACATGCGGAGCTTCATGCATGGACCGGCCAACACCGTGCCCGCCGTGGTCCTGGAGCAACCCGAAGCCTGCTTCCCGGCAGATGGTGCCGATGGCATATCCGACATCCCCGAGTTGCGCCCCCGGGACAGACGCCGCAATACCGGCCGCCAGGGCCCTTTCCGCAGTATGGATCATCAACTGATCGAAGACATTCACCTCCGCCGCACCGGGGACGATAATGCTGAAAGCCGCGTCCGCACACCAACTGTCGACAAATGCTCCGCAGTCCACGCTGAGCAGATCACCCGGCTGCAGTGGAAGGTCATCCGGGATTGCGTGCACAACCTTCTCGTTCACCGAGGTGCAGAGCACGCCTGGGTAGGGGGTCGGCGCCCAGCGCGGATGGTAGTTCAGAAAGGCAGGTACGCCACCGCCGTCGGCGATGACCGCGGCGGCGATCTGATCAAGTTCCCGGGTGCTCACGCCGGGCCTGGCTGCGTCTTTCACCGCGGCCAGCGTCTGTGCCACCAGAGCACCCGCCGGCTTCATCGCTTCAATCTGGGCGGGCGTTTTGAGCTGAACCACAATATCTCCAACTGGTGTCGTTATACCGGTCTCTTTCATTTCGAACCCCAGGTCGGGTCGATTCGGCGACGTTCGGCCACCACCGCGGGCGGAACCTCACCATTGGCCTGAGCCGGCGTCCACTGCTCCTGGTGATTCCACTCGCTGCGGCATCCCAGGCATCGAAATAGCTTCGGATGGGTTCCCGCTACCGGACGCCAATTGCACAGCTGCCGACAGGGGTGCGATTCCAGAGCCGACATAGATTCATCCTCATGATTGACGGGTTTCCTCGGCTGCGTCTGGACGGGCTCACCGCTGAACCGACGACGGGCTCGGTACACGAGTTATCGGCGTTGGTAGGTCACGAATGAATAGCCATCGTGATCTTCGCGGGCGAGTTCGCCCCAGATTTCCGGATCAATTTTTGGGAACATCGTGTCTCCCAACACATTTTGGTCAATATGGGTGATCTCCAGCCGATCGGCTGTATCGATCAGTTGGGCGTACAGATCACCACCACCGGCGATGATCAGTTCCGCGTCCCCCACGAGGGCCAACGCTTCCGGGACCGAATGCACCACCGTGACGCCGTCGGCCGTCCAGTCCGTCTGCCTGGTCAGCACGAGTGTCGTTCGGCCCGGTAGTGGGCGCCCAATCGATAGGTAGGTCCGGCGGCCCATCAACATGGTTTTACCCATCGTCAGTGCCTTGAAGTGCTTGAGATCGGCCGGCAGATGCCAGGGCATGTCATTGTCCCGGCCGATCACGCCACCACGCGCAACCGCCGCGATCATGGTCAGACTCATACTGCGATCGGTGCTTTGATCGCCGGATCCGGTGCGTAATCGACAAGCTCGAAGTGCTCGAACTCGAACGCGTCC
>JBBSRY010000491.1:0-2955 GCA_038242595.1 Mycobacteriales bacterium | reverse complement strand
GGTCGAGTGGGCGATCTGAGCGAGTTCGACGATATCGGCGATTCCGAGCATCGGGTTGGTCGGCGTCTCCACCCAGATCAGTTTTGTCTCCGGACGGACGGCGGCGGCAACTGCTTCCAGGTCGCCCAGCGGCACCGCGTCGTAGCTGATACCCCAGGGCTTGAGAATCTTGTCGATCAACCGGAAGGTTCCGCCGTAAGCGTCATTGGCCATGATCAGATGGTCGCCCGGCTTCAACATGGCCCGCAGCGCGGTATCGGCCGCGGCCATTCCGGAGGCGAAGGCGTGTCCGAAACGACCGCCCTCGAGCGAGGCGAGCGCCGTTTCCAGCGCGGTTCTGGTCGGGTTTCCGGCCCGCGAATAGTCGTAGCCGGCCTTGGTCTCGCCGGCGATGTCCTGCGCAAAAGTGGAGGTCTGGTAGATCGGCACCACGACGGCGCCGGTCACCTGCTCAGGATCTTGGCCGGCGTGGATAGCCCGGGTGGCGAAGGAATCGACGGGTTCAATGGTCATGTACGTAAGGTTATCCGGCCAGAAGCCATTTCGACCCTGTGATTCGTCGCTGACCGGCGTCCTGACACCGAAGTCTGGCAGCCGGCCCTCATCGCCGTGCTTGGCCGATTCGCAGTTGCGGTGGCGCAGCCAGTACCGGCGGGGTAACGGCGGGGGCGCGCAGCCATCGTTTGGTGGCCGGCAGCAGGGCAGCAATCACCACCGCGATGCCGCTGTAGAACAGCCACGCGTGGGGCTCACCGGTCAGAGTTTCGAGTGGGGAATCAGCCACGATTGTCGTCACCAGAGATACCACTGCGCCGAAGATCAGACCGCCCCGGGCCCGGCGGCGGAGCAAGCTGACGGTGCCGAACACCAGGAACAGCACGGCGACCGCCCACCCCAGCCCGGTTCCGCCGAGCTGGATGGTCGACTCGGAGAAACCGTCCTCGCGTTGACCGGCTTCGACCGCCAGTCGGATCCGGTCGTAGGCCGGCACCCCGACAATCCACGCGGTGAGCAGGGCCAGCGTGGCGGTGAGTGTGGCGCCGACGGCAGCAGCCAAGTCGTCATTGGCCGCCCCTTCGTAGGGCGCCGGCAAGTAGTGCGACATACCCCAACCCCCTCATATCCCGGCGAGAGCCAGGCCCGGCGTGCACGCCAGAACTGCAGTGTAGGACGATCGGTCCGGCCGCACCGGCAGCGGCGGCAAATGTTCTCAGTTTGCGATGTAGCTCAGCAGATCCGCCCTGGTGAGCACGCCGGCCGGCTTGCCGTCATCGACCACCATCACCGCATCGCAGCTCTCCAGCGATGTCCGCACAGCGCCCACCGATTCGCCGGACCCGACCAGTGGGAAAGCCGGCCCCATATGCTGTTTCACCGCATCGGCCAGGGTGGCCTTGCCGGTGAACAGGGCGTTCAGCAGATCCCGTTCGGTCACCGACCCCACCACTTCACCGGCCATCACCGGTGGCTCGGCGTTGACCACCGGCATCTGAGAAACGCCGTACTCATGCAAAATCTCCACCGCATCGCGGACGGTTTCGTTCGGGTGCGTGTGCACCAGATTGGGCAGCGAGCCGGACTTGGAGCGCAGGATGGTATCGGCGGTTTCTTCGGCATGACGGTTCAGGAATCCGTAGGAGGACATCCAGCCGTCGGCGAAGATCTTGGACAGGTAACCGCGACCGCCATCGGGCAGGATCACCACCAGCACATCGTCCTCGGTCAGGTCTTTGGCAACTTCCAGGGCAGCGGCCACCGCCATCCCGCAGGAGCCGCCCACAAGTAGGCCCTCTTCGCGCGCCAGACGCCGGGTGATCTCGAAGGATTCGGCATCGGAAATGGCCACGATCCGGTCGGTGACACTCTTGTCGTAGGCATCGGGCCAGAAGTCCTCGCCGACACCTTCGACCAGATACGGCCGCCCGGTGCCGCCGGAATAGACGGATCCTTCCGGATCAGCCCCAATGACCTGTACCCTGCCGCCGGATTGATCTTTCAGATAGCGACCGGTACCACTGATGGTCCCGCCGGTACCGACCCCGGCGACGAAGTGGGTGATCTTGCCTTCGGTATCGGCCCAGATCTCCGGACCGGTGGTCTCGTAATGCGAGGCCGGGTTGTTCGGGTTTGCGTACTGATTCGGCTTCCAGGCGCCCGGGATATCTCTGGTCAGCCGATCGGAAACGCTGTAATAGGAGTCCGGGTCCTCCGGTGCCACCGAGGTCGGACACACGACGACTTCGGCGCCATAGGCGCGCAGCACATTGCGCTTGTCCTCGCTGACCTTGTCCGGGCAGACGAAAACGCACTGGTATCCGCGCTGATGCGCCACCAGCGCCAAGCGCACTCAGGTGTTGCCGCTGGTGGGTTCAACAATGGTGCCACCCGGCTTGAGCTCGCCGGATTCCTCAGCGGCCAGGATCATTTTCAAGGCAATCCGGTCCTTGACCGATCCACCGGGGTTGACGTACTCGACCTTCGCCAGAATCAACGGCTTCAGACCTGCGGCCAGCGAATTCAGCTTGACCAGCGGGGTACCGCCGACCAGTTCGATGACGGAGTTGGCGTAACGCACGGCATTTCCCCTTTGATGGGTTCGATATTTTTCACCGGGTGGTGACCCCGGTCATCTGAACACGACGAGACAAAGCTCGTCGTAAGGCTATCGCGCACTCGGTGTGCCGACTTCCCCTCGTCAAGGCGATATCGGCCGTCGTCCGGTGAAACCGGATAAGTCGACGGCGCGCCTTCTCGTAGTCTGATGTGGGCAAGGCGCTTCGAGAACCTCGTATCGAGGCGCAGAATAACTAGCCCGCCGCTGTTGTTGAACTGGATGGATCACCCATGGGTAGCACCACCTGACCAGGCGGCAGGGTGGTAGGGGAGGACAGCCATGACACACAACCGGACCGTCGGCGGGACCACCGATCGACAACCGCCTGCTTCGGCGATCAG